>JANNAY010000027.1:0-6532 GCA_031384945.1 Deltaproteobacteria bacterium | reverse complement strand
CTGGCCCCCACCGCCGACGAAGCGGTGCGACTGCGCGGCAAGATCGCGGCGACCTGGGAAGAGTCGTGTGAAGACCCCCGCGCGGCGGTGGCCGCGGGGGAGCGCGTGCTGCAGGTCGACAACCAGAACGTCGCCGCAGTGAAGAACCTCGAGCGTTTGCTCGAGAAGCTCTCGGAGTGGGAGCTGTTGGTGCAGGCCTATGAGCTGCACATTTCATTGACGCGCGAGCCGAAAGAAATTGTACGGCTGTATTTGGCGATCGGCGAAGTTCAAGCGAAAGAATTGGGCCGCACCGACAAAGCGGAAGCCGTCTACAACGCCGCCCTCGACTTCGACCCCGGCAACAAAGACGCCGTGCACGCCCTCGGCTCGCTCTACGAGAGAAGCGGCAACTGGTTCAACGCGCTCGAGAAGCTGCAGCAAGAGGCGCAGCTCAAAGGCGCTTCGCCCGAAGCAGTGGAGATTTATTACCGCATCGGCAAGATCAATGAAGACATGTTGCTCGACCAAGGCAACGCGCTCAATGCGTATCGTGCTGCGCTGCAAATCGAGCCGTCGCACTTGCCGTCGATCCAGGCCCTGAAGACCATCGCGGCGGCCCGCAACGATCACCAAGAGCAGCTGAAATGGCTGCGGACAGAGGCGCAGTACACGTCGGAGGAGGCGAAGAAGACCGAGGCGCACACGGCGACAGGCGTCTTCTTGCAAGACACGCTCAGCGATCTCGAAGGCGCGTCTGACGAGTTCGAAAAAGCGCTGACGCTGACCTATGACCATTTGCCGGCGGCCCGTCCGCTCGCCGACATCTGCTTTCGCGACGAGAACTGGCAACGGGCCGAGCAGCTGCTCGACATCATCGTCGAACGCCTCGACCCGAACACCGAGGGTCCGGAGCTCTGCCGCCAGCATTACCGGCTCGGCTACGTCTGCGAGAAGCTCTCGAAAGATCAGAAGGCGCTAAAGAACTACCAGCGCGCCTACGAGATCGATTCGACCTACTTGCCCGCTCTCGAAGGCCTCGGCGCCGCGCTGTCGCGCGCTGGTCGTTGGGACGACGCCAGCAAGATTTATCAGGCGATTCTCATCCACCACCGCGACGGGCTCACCGACGCTGAGATTGTGGATTACTATCAGCAACTCGCTGATCTCAATCACAAGTTGGTGCAGAGCGATCGCGCGCTCAAGAACCTTGAGAAAGCGCTCGAGCTCGATCCGAACCACGCGCCGTCGCTGCGCTTGATGGCCACGGTCTTCGAGGGCGAGCAGCGCTTCGAAGAGGCCTACGAGGCGATGATGCGGCTCGTGCCCCACATCGGTGGCGAGGAGCGAGTGCGCTTGCTGGTTGAGATCGGCCGGCTCGCCAAGAGCGAGCTCGACGACCCGTATCGCGCCATCGACGCCTACGAAGACGCCAATCGCCAGCGACCCGGCGACAGCGACATCTTGCAGGCCTTGCTGCAGCTGTACCGCCAGACCCGCCAGGGACCGCGCGCCGTCGAGATCCTCGAAGAGCTCGTGCGCGTCGAGCAAGACGAAAAAGCGCGCGTGCGCCTGAACCAGACCCTCGGCGAAGTGTGGCGCGACGAGCTGAAGAACGACTCGCGCGCGGTGCAGTACTTCAACGCCGCCCTCGACCTCGACCCCGGCTTCGTCAAGGCCTTCGAGTCCATCGAGCAGCTGTTGTCATCGGCGTCGAACTGGCAGGGCCTCGAAGAGAACTACATCGGGATGCTCAAGCGCCTGCCGCAGGCTGACCCGCGGGGCATCAAAGGTGTCTTGTGGAAGAATATCGGCGACCTGTATCGCTATAAATTGAAGAACCTCGAAGGTGCCACACAGGCATACAAGGTTCTCGCGAAGATGAGTCCCGACGACCTCGAGGTGCTCGAGGTGCTCGCCGACCTGCTGAGCAAGAGCCCTGGTCAGGTCGAAGACGCGATTCTCACGTGGCAGAGGCTTGTGCAGCTCAACCCCGACAAAATGACGCGCCCGCTGCACGAGCTGGTGCGCCTCTACCTCGGCAGCAAGATGGGCGACCGCGCCTTCTTGGCGACGGCGGTGTTGAAGGTGTTGAACGACATCTCGCCGCAAGAGACGCAGCTGTTCACGGCGTACCAGAAGCAAGCGCCGCCGCAGGCGAAGCGGGCGATGACCGACAAGCTGTGGGACTTGTTGTTGGTGCATCCGACGGCGCGCGGTCCGTTGGCACAGCTGTCGACGATCTTGTGGCGTTCGGCCGGCACCGCACTGATGCGGCAGCCGAAAGACTACGGCCTCGACAAGAAGAAAATTTGGGAGCGCAAAGACCTCGACGCGCCGGTGCCGATGTACTTCGTCACCCAGCTCAAATACGTGCGCGGCGTCTTGAACGTCGGCGCCTTCGAGCTCTGGGAGAAGCAGGACGGTGCCGAGGCGCTGTCGGCGTTGGCGTTGGAGACGCCGACGTTGGCGATCGGCAAAGGCAACCCGATGCTGCGCGACACCAACGCGCGCGCGCTGTGGTTTCAAATTGGCCGGCAGGTGTCGTCGCTGCGTCCGGCGTTCATGTTGCCGCGCACGTTGGGCGCCTCGCGCTTCAACGCTCTCGTCGACGTCGCGATCAAAATGGTCGAGCCGCGCTACCCGATCAAGAGCGACCCGCGCGAAGTCGCCGAAGTCGAAAAGGCCCTGCTGAAGATCGCAGCACCCCTGGCGAACGCGTGTCGTCCGGTCGTCGCTGAGCTCTTGAAGTCACGCCAACAGGTGAGCACCAAGGCCTTCCTCGAGGGCATGGAGCACACGGCGTTGCGCACGGGCTATCTGCTGACGGGCGACCTCGACCTCGCCGTCGCCGTGGCCAAGCAGCCCGACGCTGGCGCCATCCCGTTGCCCTTCGCGGCCAAGGTGAAAGAGCTGTTGCTCTTCGCCGCCAGCGAAGAGCATTTCGAGCTGCGCCAGCGCCTGGGTACGGCGATCGGCGGATGAGAGATGACCTAGGTCGGAAGACGTAAGCGCCTCTGCCGACGCGGGCTTCTTCTTCGTCGTCCATCCTGCTTGCGGGATGGAGGTGTGGGCTTGCGTGCATTCTTGATGGGCTTCTTCTGCGTCGTCGGCGCAGGCTGCGGCAATGTCGTCGTCGACAACGAAGACGATGATGGCGCCTACGTCCCTGTGCCGTGGACCGCGCCGGCCGACGCACCCAGCGCCGACGAGCCGATCGATGAGCCGATCGATGAGCCGCCAGAGCCAGAGCCCGCTCCCGATCCGGATGCCTGGCCCGCGGGGTGGAGCGCGCAAGAGATGCGGATGCTGGAGCTGGTGAACGTCATGCGCACGAACGGCGGCGACTGCCCGTCGGGCCACTTCGGACCGCGCTCACCCTTGGTGATGAATACCGCGCTGAGGACCGCCGCTCGACTGCACAGCAAAGACATGGCGGATCAGAACTATTTCGATCACAACGGTCTCGACGGCTCAGACCCGTGGAGCCGCATGGCCGACGCCGGCTATGACGCCGCGCCCGTCGCCGAAAACATCGCCGCCGGCAGCGCCTCTGCAGAAGGCGCCTTCGATCAGTGGGTCAACAGCGACGGTCATTGCGTCAACATGATGTCGAGCAATGCAACAGAAATCGGCATCGGCATGGCGCAGGGCGACGCCTCGACCTACGGCTCGTACTGGACGCAGACCTTCGGCGCCCGCTGATCGCTAGACGACGGCGCCAGGGATCTCGAAGACGGAGCGGTGGGCGCCGCGTTCGATGGCGTCGTCGAAGAGGGCGCGCCAGACAGCGTTGTTCGACAACGTCGCCGAGTCGCCGATGACGATCAGCTTCTTCTTCGCCCGGGTCAGCGCGACGTTCAGACGACGCTCGTCGGCGAGAAATCCGACGTCGCCGTCGGCGTTGGAGCGAACGGCCGAGAAGACGATGACGGTCTTCTCACGTCCTTGAAAACCATCGACCGAATCGATCTCGAGGCCGCGCTCGACGAGGTCAGACAGCACCGTCTGCAGCCGCGCCCGCTGCGCCGAATACGGCGTGATGACGCCGATGTCGTCGACGCCGACGCCTGCGTCGACGAGGGCGCCGACGACGAGGGCGGCGACGTTGGCTTCGCCTTCGTTTTCTTTGGAGGCGTCGGCCTTGGCGCTGGATTCGTCGAAGCCGGCGCCGGCGGTGTCGACGACGTCGTAGACGGGCAACGACAAGATCGACGACGCCACCGACGGATGCGCCGTCAGCTTGCCGCCGTACCAGGTGGCCGATGGAAACCGCATGATCTCTTCGTGCATGCGGTGCTGCACGGTGAGCATGTGCGAGATCTTGCCGTCGTCTTTTGCGCACAGCTGCGCGAACACCGTCGACGACAAACCCGCCGCAGCCGCCGCCGTCGACGTCACCACCGGCGGCAGCTGCTTGTGATCGCCGGCGAGCACCACGCGGTTCGCGTGCAGCACACCGAGCAGAATCGCCGGAGTGAGCGCTTGCGATGCCTCGTCGACGACGACGACGTCGAAGTTGTCGTCGTCGGACAACAGCTCATCGAGGCGTCCGGTGAGCGTGCCGCACAACACGCGCGTCTTTGCCAAGACGTCTTGCGCGGCGACGCGCTCAAGGCGGCGGGCCTCGGCGAAGAGCTTGCCCGCCTCCATCCGCGCTTCGCGCTCGCGGGCCCAGGCCTCGCGTCCGCGGTCGCTGCGTCGGCGCGCGCCGCCCAACAGCGCCAGCGCTTGCTCGACGAGGGTGCGGGCGGTCTTTCGGTGCGTGTGCGCCTCGGTCAACGACGCCAGCGTGTGAGCCTCGAGTCGCTCGTCGACGCGCGCCGGATCGCCGATGCGCGCCAACGCCAACGACGGCGACGCCGACAACAACGACAGCGCCAAATGATCGATGGCTGCGTTCGACGCCGTCAGCGCCAGCACGCGTTCGCCGCGTTCAACGGCGCGTGTCACGACGTCGACGAGCACGCGTGTCTTGCCGGTGCCGGGCGGACCGTGAATCAACGCGATGTCTTCGGCGGCCAATCCATGGGCAGCAGCGACGCGTTGATCGTCGTTGAGCTCAGGTGAGAGGCCGAGCGCGTCGAGGTCAGCGGGCAGACGCGTCGGTCGCGGTGGCACCACACCGAGCACCATCTCGACGAGCCGCGCTGCCCGCGACGACGAATTCTTCGCCTTCGCCACGCCCTCTTTGAGGCGGCGGATGGTGACTTCGTCTTCGCCTTTGAGCAGGTCGATGGCGTCGTCGGCGTCGAGGTCTTTGGCAGCGTCGCCGCCATCGAAGACGACGTCGATTTCGCCGCGTTTTCTGCGGGCGACGACGCCGTGCGCGACGGCGTTGGCCTTGCCGTCGTCGTCGCGTTCGATCAAGACGACGGCGGATCCAGCGCGGACGTCGAATTTGTCGACGTGGCCCTTGCGGTTTTTGTCGTCGGCGATGGTGACGCGCACGCGGCCCAGCAGGGCAGGGCGCTGCTCGATGATGCGGGCGCGGCGCAACAGCACACCGCGCTCTTCGAGCTCTTTGTTCGACGCCTGCGCCGTCAGCGCGTCGGTGCGCTCGCGCGCTTCTTGTTCTTCGAGAGCGAGTGCCCGCTGCAGCTTGTCGAGCCGAGCAACGGCCTCGTGGTGAAGGTTGCTCGCCATCTGCTTCTCACGCTCAATTGGGCTTTTTCAACAGCGGGTTCTCGAGCACCAGCGTCGACTCGCCAGCGGGCACGCTGTCGTCGTCGTCGTTGACGTTGAACGGCGAAGCCACCGGCGCCTTGATGGCCTGCGTCGGTACCGAAGAGCCGCCCGCAGCACGCCGCTTGAGCTCGTCGATGATCGCCAGCGCCTTGCGGTGCTTCTCGGCGAGCTCGCGGTACTTGTCGTTGATCTGCTTGTTCATCTCGGCCTGGGCTTTGAGCTTGCCGACGGCCTCGTTGTACTTGCCCTTGGTCTCGTCGAGAGACTTCTTGGTCGTCTCGTCGGCGGCGCCGGCGCCCGACATGAGTTGCGTGTGCAGCTCTTTCGCCTTGGCGATCGCCTCTTTGGCCTTCTCTCGGTACTGCATCGACTCAGACGTCGCCTTCGCCAGCTTCTCGTCTTTCGTTTTGACCTCGATGCGCAGCTCTTCGAGCTTGGCGTCACCGTCAGAGCTGGCCTTCTTGCCGGCCTCAGCCAGCTGGCGTTGCAGCTTCTCTTGCGCGCCTTCGTTTTGCGCCTTCTCGCGAGCGCGCGCTTCTTTCTCGACGCGCAGCTCGTTGGTGATGTCGTTGACCTTGACCTCGGCGCTGTCGGCGCGTTCTTTGGCAGACGCCTCGCCGTCTTTGGCGCGCTTCAACAGCGCATCGGCCTTTTGCCGCAGCTCGGTGTAGCGAACTTTGACGTCGTCACGCTCTTTGCGAGCCGCGTCGAGCTCGGCGCGCCCTTTGCCGGCCGAGTCGGCGACTGTCGCCTTCTGCTCTTCCATCTTCTTGAAGAGTGAGTCTTCTTTTTCTTGGAACTGGCTCTCGAGCCCCGCTTTTTCGCGCTTGGCGTTCACGAGGTCGTCCATGGCGCGTTTGGCTTG
>JANNAY010001667.1:0-1548 GCA_031384945.1 Deltaproteobacteria bacterium | reverse complement strand
CGTCACCGGCGGCGTCGTCATCTACGACGACGTCAGCGTCGAACGGCAAATGGCCGACGGGCTGCGCTTTCTCGCTGATGCCGGCGCGGTGCTCGGCTCGTCGCTCGACTACCACGAGACCCTGACGGCGCTGGCCCGGCTCGCGGTGCCGCGCCTCGCCGATTGGTGCAGCGTCGAGATCATCGGCGACGACGGACTGGCGCACCAGCTCGCCGTCACCCACATCGACCCGCAAAAGGTCGAGCTCGCGCTGCAGCTGCGAAAGAAGTTTCCGCCGGACCCGCAGCTGACCCAGACGGGCCTCTACAAGGTGCTCACGACGGGCGAGAGCGAGCTCTACGAAGAGATCCCCGCGGCCCTGATTGATCAGATTCCCAGCGAAGAGCAGCGGACGCTGACGCGAGACCTGGGCCTGCGCTCGGCGCTCGTGGTGCCCATCCGGGCCAACGGCCGTGTGCTCGGCGCGCTCTCGCTCGTCACCGCCGAGAGCGGCCGCCGCTACAGCGTCAGCGACGTGCTGCTGACGCAAGAGGTGGCCGACCGCGCGGGCCTCGCCATCGAGCACGCTCTTCTCTACCAGAAGGCTCAAGACGCGATTCGCGCCCGCGAAGACTTCTTGTCGATCGCCTCGCACGAGCTGCGCACGCCTCTGACGGCGCTGCACCTGCAGATCTCGACGCTGGTGGCCAAGGCGCAGCAGGGCACGCCGGCGACGCTGACGAAAGAGAAGCTGCACCGCCTGGACAGTCAAATGGTGCGGCTGCGCGAGCTGGTCGATCAGCTGCTCGACGTCTCGCGCCTCGCCACCGGTCGCGTCGCCTACAACATTGAAGACGCCGACCTCAGCGACCTCGCCGGCGCTGTGGTCGACGAAGTCAAAGACGTCGCCGCCGCCAGCGGCACCCCGCTCGCGATCACCACGCGGGGTGACACGCGCGGACGCTGGGACCGGGGTCGCATCGAGCAGGTCGTCACCAACCTGATCGGCAACGCCGTCAAATACGGCGCCGGCAAACCCGTCGACGTCGAGGTCGTCGGCGACGGCGACGCCGTCTCCGTCGTCGTCAGCGACCGCGGCGTCGGCATCGACGCGGCTGACCTCGGCCGCATCTTTGAGCGCTTCGAGCGGGCGGCATCGGCCCGCAACTTCAACGGTCTCGGGCTCGGCTTGTGGATTTCGAACCAGATCGTGCGGGGTCATGGCGGAACCATCGGCGTGGAGAGCACGCTGGGCGTTGGTTCACGTTTCACACTGACCGTGCCCCGGCGGTCCGAGCAGACGGAGCAGTGATGGCAGCGCACACGGTGCTGGTGGTCGACGACGACGTCTCGATTCGCGAGACGCTCTGCGAAGTCTTGGCCGACGAAGGCTACGACGTCGCTGCCGCGGCCGACGGACAAGAAGCCCTCGACCTGCTGCGCTCGGGTCGTCGCTTTTGCCTCGTGCTGCTCGACCTGATGATGCCCCGCAAAGATGGCTGGGCGTTTCGGCTCGAGCAGCAGGCTGATCCCGCCATCGCTGGCGTGCCCGTCGTCGTCGTCAGCGCG
>JANNAY010001656.1:0-3067 GCA_031384945.1 Deltaproteobacteria bacterium | reverse complement strand
GTCGTGGCGTACACCAGAATCAGACCGAGCTGTGAATCCAAGAGATTTAATTTGTCGAGCAGAATGTACAGCGGGATCATCATCATCGTGCCGGGAAACATCTGGGTCACGAGCAGCGCGCCCATGCCGAGCTTCGCGCCTGGAAATTTGAAGCGGGCAAAGGCGTAGGCGGCGCTGGTGGCGAGGCCGACGCCGACGACGGCGGTGGCGGTGGCGACGACGAGCGAGTTCAACAGCTGGTGTCCGAAGACCCAGGTGCCGGCGAGGTCGGTGTGGCCGACCACGTCTGTGAAATTCTGCAGCGTCACGTCGCTGGGGATGGGCGACAGCCCCGACGCGAACGCCTGCGACGGCGACAGCGCCATGCGCACCACCCACAGCACTGGGTAGAGCACGACGACGGCGACGGCGCAGAGAACGACGTGGGTGAGCACGCCCAGCAGCGGGTGCTCCCGGTCTCCAGCAGCGCGGTCGCCGGCGGCGCTGTCGTCGCGCTTGCTGCTCATGTCGACGCCCCATCGACGGCGCGGCTGACGCGGGCGGCGGCGATGTTGTACGAAAGCAACATCAAGAAGATGAGCGTCGAGTAGGCAGCGGCCGTGCCGAACGCGCCCCCCTGCCCGCGCTCGAAGGCCCAGCGAAAGGCTTCGGTGACGAGGATGTCGGTCTGACCGCCCGGCGCGCCGCCCGAGACCAAATAGATGACGTTGAACATATTGAAAGTCCACACCGTGCCCAACACAATGGCGGGCGCGAGCGTGGGACGCAGCAGCGGCAGTGTGATCGAGGTGAAGCGCTTCAACGGGCCGGCGCCGTCGAGGGCGGCGGCTTCGTAGAGGTCTTTCGGGATCGCAGTCAGGCCGCCGAGGGCCGTCACCATCATGAACGGGAATCCGAGCCAGGTGTTCGTGATCAAGTTGGCAACAAACGCGCTCCAAAACGAGTTCATCCACGAGAAACCGGGCGTGCCCAGCAGTGCGTTCACCGCGCCAAACTCGGGGTGGAACATGCCCTTCCAGATGAGAGCCGTGATGTAAGAAGGAACGGCCCAGGGAATGACGAACAAGACACGGTAAACCGCGCGAAAACGCAGCCGCGCTTGCGAGAGCAGCAGGGCGAGAAACAGGCCGATGGCGACGTGCAGAAAGACGTTCGACGCCGTCCACAGCACCGTGACGCCGAGAACACGAAAGAACGTCGAGTCGCTGCCCGTGAGAATGTCGACGTAGTTCTGCAGCCCGACGAACGTGTACGTGCCCCACGTGTGCCGAAAGAAGCCCATGCCGACGCCGACGGCGAAGGGAAAGAGCACGAGGATCAGCGTGCCCAGCATCGCCGGCGCGGCGTAGGCGTAGGCGACAGCGTTGCCGCGGGCGTCGTCGAGGGCGCGCCTCAGTCCGCCCAATTTGCGCACCGTGACGACGGACCAGCCCACCAGCACCACCAGCATGCCCAGGATCGTGACGGTGAACGGCAGCGGGTTCGGCTTCGTGTCGGCGCGCTCGACGACGGCCATCTGGCCCGCGACCTTTTCTTGCGCCTCTTTCAGCGCGATGGCGGGGTCAGCGCCCTGCCCGATCGCGCTGCCGAGGGCGAGGTTGAACGGCGACCACAGCGCCTTCATCGCCGGCGAATTCGGCGTCGGCTTCGTCTTCGGCAGCTGCGCGCGAAACCCCTTCAAGAACCGCCGATCGACGTCGCTGATGTCGGCGTCGTCGACGTGGGCCCAGGCCTGTTCGAGGGCGACGGGTTGGTGCCCGCGCTTCATGCGCAGCGTCGAGCGCGACTCGTCGCCGAGCAGCTTCGCCAGCGTCAGCGCCAGCTCGCGTTTCTCGCTCTTGCCAGAGATGAACGCCGCTTCGACGGTGAGAAACGGCGTCATCGCTCGCTTCGTCGTGCCGTCGTCGAGGTCGGGCAGCGCCGAGATGTCGAAGGCGATGTCTTTGCTGATCTCGCCGCGCGACCACGGACCGGTCACGATCATCGCGGCTTTTTTGTCGTTGAACAACGCGATGGTCAGCGTTCCAGACACCTCTTGTGGCACGACGCCTGAGGCATTGATCTGCATCGCGCGTTTGATCGAGGCGACGTTGCCTTTGTCGTCGAGGGCGGTGGCGCCAGCGTCGTTGAAGAGGCGGCCACCGCTGCCGAACAACAGCGGCGCGTGAAAATACAGATCGCGGTTCTCGTAGACGAAGCCGTAGACACCATCTTTGCTGTTGGATTTTGCGATGGAGAGCAGCTCATCTAAAGTCTTTGGAGCGTCGGGCACCAGCTGGGTATTTCGCCACAACGCCAGGCTCTTGAACGCGAGCGGCAGGCCGTAGACGTGGCCTTTGTATTCCATCGCCGGCATCAGCCCGGGCACCAGCGATGACGAGAAATTCGGGTCGGCGGCGACGTCGTCGACAGCGCTGACGGTGCCGGCTTCGGCCCAGTCGCCGATGCCGTCGTGGGCGGCGATGAAGAGGTCGGGGCCGCGCCCTCGTGGAATCGCCGCGCTGATCTTGTCGAGATAGGCGTCGTAGGGAACCGCGAGGACTTTGACTTTGAAGTCGACTCTTTCTGCGTTGAGAGCGACGACGATTTCTTCGATGGCGTCGGCCTCTTCGGCTCGGTAGGCGTGCCACAGAACAACTTCAGGACGCCCTTCTGGGATCGGGGCGTCGATGACGTTGTCAGCGATGGCGGCGACGCTGCCGAAGAAGGCGCAGAAGAAGACGGCGGCGCGCAGGATCATCCGGCGATCCGCAGGCCTTTGTCGTCAAAGAAACAGAGGCGCTCTGGACGAACAAACAGCTTCATGTCGGCGCCGATCGTGACTTTTTCTGCGTCTTCGTGCACCAGCGCCCCGAAGCGCTGCCCGGCCCCCTTCTCGGATCCGAGCATGCCGAAAACGAATGACTCTTGGCCGAGGCGTTCGATGTGTTCGACGACGAGGCTGCCGACGGCGCCTTCTCCGTCTTTCTTGGCTTCGACGTCGTGGGGCCGGACGCCGATCTCTTTGGCGTTTGCCGGCGCCGCGACCCTCAGCACCGTTTTGTCGACGACGTTCATCGTCGGCGTG
>JANNAY010001646.1:0-3941 GCA_031384945.1 Deltaproteobacteria bacterium | reverse complement strand
GACGCCGACGCCGACGCCGCCGACGACGCCGCCGCCGACGCCGACGCCGCCGACGACGCCGAAGAAGAAGAACCGCCCGATCGAGGTCGCGCCCGTGCCCGCGCCGGTTGTCGTGGTGGCGGCCCCCAGCGCCGATCAGCTCTGGCGAAGCGATGCGCTAGAGACGTTGGAGCGCTGCAGCCAGGGCTGCGCGACGCACGTCGCCGCTGCGCTCCGCGCCTTTGCCGCCGACGCCTTGCCGGCCGCGCACAAGAACGTTGCCATCACGAGCTGCGTCGCCCGCTGTCGGCGAAGCACGGCAGCGCCGTAGCTTCCACGTTGGGATCGCCGCACGTTTTGCGGCGAAGCCGTGGCAATCTACGCCGTGGACGTCACCCGCCCGCCCAAGGTCGCCCCGTCGCTTGTGCAGTCGCACAAGACGACGTCGACAGCGGCCGTTGTGCAGACGCAAACGACGACGACGACGACGACGACGACGACGACGACGCCGCCGCTGCCGACCGCGGCGTCGCTGGCGACGAAGGCGCCCGCGCGCAGCGATCTGCCGGTCGTCGACGTCATCGGCGTGCGCAGCGCCGCACCGAAATTTCCTGACGGGCAGAAGTGGGCGGCGCAGCGGTTGAAAGAGATCGCTGTGCTGACGAAGCTCGGCGTGCCGGTCAGCGTCGTCTTCGACCTCGACAACACCGTCTTCGACACGCGGCACCGCACGCTGCACGCGCTGCACGAGTTCGATCGCCTTGAGGTCGCTTCGGGGCGGCCGGCGCACTTCACGAACACGAAGATCGACGACGTGTTGCTCGACGCGGCGGCGACGGCGACGAAGCTGCAGCTGCCGCAAACCGTGATCGATGGCGCGCAGACGGTGTGGAAGACGGCGTTCTGGACGCCGTCGAACCTCGTGCACGACGCCCCGATCGCCGACATGGTCGAGCTGATTCACCGGGCGCAGCAGGCTGGCGCGACCGTGAAATTTCTCACCGGACGCACGCAGCCCTTTCACCAGGCGTCGCTCGATCAGCTGCGCAAGGCCGGCGTCGACGTCGACGACGGCGACGTCTGCTGCAAGCCCGACGTGACGGTGCAGACGGCGCCGTTCAAAGAGCAGACGATGATCGCGTGGGCGCAGAAGGCCGAGCTCGGCTTCTTCGTCACCGAGGGCGTGCGCGACCTCGAGCACATGCAGAGCTTCTTCAAAGAGCTGCCGCTGCTGCGCCTCGACTGCTCGCTCGAAGAGGGCGCGCGGCTTCCGAAGATCCCGCGCTGGCCGGCTGCGTTCTGAGCTGCATGCTCTTCGCCCTCACGCTCGCCGTGGCGCCGCTGATCAACGCTGTGCCCGAGGTCGTCGTCGTCGCCAAAGAGTCGACGGCGCAAGTTCCCGCCATCGCGCAAGGCAAGAGCGGCGTCGCGGTCGTCGGCTACGGCTGGCCGAAGAACGACATCACGATCCAGCTGCTCGACGAGAACCTCGTCCCGCGCATGCCAGCGAAGAAGGTCGGCGAAGGCACCATGGCCGTCGTGGCCGCGGCCAACGACGGCTTCTTCGTCGTCTACGGCGGCGTCGGTTTGCAGCTGGTGCGGGTGTCGGCAGCGGGCGTCGTCGACAAGCCCATCGGCGTCGACGATGCCAGCGGCGCACCCGCCCACGTCGTCTTCAACGACGACGCCGGCAGAGGCCTCGTCGTCCACGACATCGTCGAAGGCGTCGCCGTCGTCGTCATCAACGGCCGCGGCGTCGCGGTGAAGCGCACCGTGATTCACGGACGGCTCGGCGCCTCGCAGCCGGTGCGCGTGAAGAGCGGCTGGCGCTTCGTCACCGTCGACGACATCGTCGGCAAACACGGCGTCGCCGGCGATGGGCTCGTCATCGTCGACGTCAGCGACGCCGGCATCGTCAGAGGTACCTACGCCGTCGCTGCCACTGCGCCGACTGAGCCATGGCTCGCCTGCCGCGACGCAGACGGTCTGTGCGCGGTGGTCAGCCGTCCGAGCGCGCTCACGGCCGAGGTCAACGTCGTCATCGTCGAGATGAGCAGCGACGGGCGCGGCAAAGAGATCGCTCGCGCGAAGCTCACCGGCGCGCTGCCCGATCGCGTGGCGACGATGCCACGCGTCGTCGTCGACGGCCGCGGCTGGCGGGTGCTGTGGATCGCCTCGTCACCGGGCACGTGGAGCGGGCGGATCATGACGACGCTCGTCGACGACCGCGGCACCGCCGACGTCGCCATGCCGATGTCTGACGCGTCGCCCGCGGGCTGGTGGGGCGTGTCGATCGGCAAGCAGCGGCTGCTGACGGCGATGGGCAGCGATCCCAACGTGCCCCACCCGATCATCGTTGTTCGTTTTTAGGGCCGAGCGCGCGCAGCCCCGTCGATGTTTCGCCGCCGATGGCGCTGGGTGTCTGCGCATCGAGGTGGCGCAGCACGCGGGTGAACAGAGTTTGCCGCACGCGTGCGCACACGGCCTGGGTGCCGAGCACGCCGCCGACCGTGAGCGCGCAAAAGGCGGCCCAGGCGAAGAAGCCCGACTGCCGCGCGATGAGCATCGCGAACATCACGGCGAAGCCGACGAAGGCGCTGCCGATGGTGAGCACGGGTTGTCCAACGAAGAGCCAGAGACGCGCCGTCGTCACCGCCGCCTGCGCCGCTGGCGTGAGCTCTTCGTGACGCTGGCGCACGGCGGCGAGCAGCTGCGCGCCGCGCGGGTCGGCAAAGATGTCGTGCGTCACGGGGCCAGTTTCTCGCGCACGGCGGGCAGGGCGACGGGGACGACACCGGTGACGTTGGCCGAGACCAGCGCGCGGCGCCGCAGCAGCCGGCGAAACCAACGCTGCTGCAGCGCCTGCGAGGCGCGGTTGAGGGCGGCGCTGACGCCGACGCCGACCAGGGCGATGGCGGCGACGCCAGGCGGCAGCCCGATCAGCGCCGAGAGAATCGCCGCTGCGGCGGTGACGCAGGCGCTCAGCACGAAGGCGAGCAAGCAGCCCAAGACAGCGACGAGGTTGTAGACGCGGACGACAGCAAAGGCGCCGCGCTCTGACGGCGTCAGGTCGGCGTCGGCGACGCGGTCGGCGAGGGCATCGCGGGCCGCCATGTCGTCGAAGGGGATGTCCCAGTCGAACATCAGCCGCTGCCGAGGTCGTGCTTGCCGGCGCGCTTGGCGAGCTCGGGAAACATCGAGCGCTGCTGGGCGTCTTTGCGACGTCCGTCGGCGTTGCCTTCTTTGATGACCTCGACGCGCAAGTGCGCCGGAAAATAGTCGTGGGCGCCGCGCGCCTTTGGATCGCTGAGGGCCAACAAGAAGCGGCTGACGGGATCGACGTCGAGGCCGAAGGCGGCGAGGGCGCGGCCGGCGAAGTAGTCGGCGCGCGTCTCTTCGAGGCGACAGAGCTTCTCGAGCTCGGCCTTTTCTGTCGGGCGCTCGCCCTTGTACGAGGCCCAGCGCTTGGGACGGTGTCCGACCTCGTGGGCGAGGACGCCGACGATGAGGGCGGCGTCGACGCTGTCTCGGGCGGTGAAGCCGGCGTGCGCATCGAGAAAAGGCACGCCGACGTAGATGACGCCGCGCTGATCAATCATCGCGATCGTGTCGGCGGCGAAGCGCACGCTGTAGTCGCCTTCGTCGCGGCCCTCGTCGGCGAGGCGCGCCAGCTTCTTCACCCAGGCGCCGAGCACGGCGAGCCGGGCTTCGCCTTCGGCGCTGTCGTCGTCGACGGGCTTTGGCTTCTTCTTGCCGAACAGCTCGCTCTCGACCTGCTCTTGCAAGGTCTCGGTCTTCGCCGTGCGTTGGGCGTCGACGTTGCCGAAGGGATTTCGCCCCAGGCCACCGCCGCTGATGCGGGTCATAAAAACGATTGTAGCGTCAGCGTACGGTGCGCCGTTGCTACGGTGCGCGTCCCATGACCGAAGCGACCCCTCAGCCCATCGTGCTCGACAAGCTGC
>JANNAY010001569.1:0-8018 GCA_031384945.1 Deltaproteobacteria bacterium | reverse complement strand
CCGGTGCACCTGCTGCGCGCGAAAGAGCAGGTCGAGGAAGGGCAAGTCGAAGAGGGCGGCGACGTCGGCGGTGGTCCACGGCTGCGTGACGGCGTTCGTGCTGGGCATGAGCGGTTGGCTTGCTGTCGAATTCGACGCCGTCAACGTCTGCTCCAACGCGTGAAAACGCGCGCGTCCGCGTGGAAAGGCGCGTAGGTGCATGTGGTCGATGGTCCACCACCGCATCCCAAAGCCGCGCCAGACGGTGGCACACCGACTGCTGAAGCGGAGCGGCCTGCACGTGGAGGAACCTCTGTTTTCGTCCCCATCCGTCGCTCTTCAGATCCCGGCCGTCGACGTCGATGGGCAGAGCATCGCTCACCCGGGAACCCTCCGATGGAACCACGCATTCGACGACGGCCTCGCGCGGAAGCACGCCACGTCGGTGGACCGATGAACGCAAGCAAGGCATCGTCGTCGGCGTCGGTGACTTTCACCACCCGCGCCGCCCGCACCGTCCTTGTCTGCGACGACGACGACGACCACCGCGCCCTCATCAGGGCCACGCTCGAGGCGTCGGGGCACACCGTCGTCGAAGCGCAAAACGGCGAACAAGCGCTCGAGCTGACGCTCAAGGGCGTCGACGTGCTGCTGCTCGATCTGCAGATGCCGGGCATGAGCGGGCTCGACACGCTTCGCCAGCTGCGCCGCCGGGGCGACACCACGCCGACGTTGGTGATGACGGCGTTCTCGGCCATCGACAGCGCCATCGAAGCCACCGGCCTCGGCGCCTCGCACTACCTGACCAAGCCCTTTCCGATGGACCAGCTCGACGGCCTGCTCACGCGCGTCATCGCCGACGTGCGCCGCGCCGCCGAGCTCGAGGTGCACCGCCAGCACTCGTTCGCCGAATTGGTCGGCGACGCCCCCGCCATGCGCGCCGTCGTCAACCAGCTCAGAGACCTCGCCAACGTCCGCGTCGGCGCCGTGCTCGTCGTCGGCGAGAGCGGCACCGGCAAAGACGTCGTCGCCCGCGCCCTGCACAAAAACGGCCCCCGCAAAGACGCACCGTTCATGGAGGTCGACTGCGCGGCGCTCACCGAGACCTTGTTCGAGTCGACGTTCTTCGGCCACGAGCGCGGCGCCTTCACCGACGCCGTCGCCCAGAAGATGGGCCTGTGCGAGGTCGCCGCCACTGGCACCCTCTTTCTCGACGAGATCGGCGAGCTGCCGCCCTCGACGCAGGCGAAGCTCTTGCGCACCCTCGAGAACCGCCGCTTCAAGCGCCTCGGCGGCACGAGAGACATCGAGCTCGACGCCGCCATCGTCGCCGCCACCAACCGCGACCTCCGCGCCGAGGTCGCCGCCGGCCGTTTCCGCGCTGACTTGTTCTTCCGCTTGAACGTCGTCGAGATCCGCGTGCCCGCCTTGCGTGAGCGGCCGAGCGACATCGGGTTGCTGGCCGACTTCTTTCGCGCCCGCTTCGCCAAAGAGCTCGGTCGCGGCAACGTCACCGGCTTCACCGACGACGCCCTCGCGGCCCTCGAGCGCTACCGCTGGCCGGGCAACGTGCGCGAGCTGCGCAACGTCATCGAGCGCGCGTTGATTCTGCACGGCCGCACCGAGAAGCTCGACGTCGACGCCCTGCCCCCCGAGATCCGCTTCTCGCACCTGTCGCAGACCGCGTCGCCGTCGTCGTCGTCGTCGGCGTCGGCGTCGGCGTCGCAGTCTTCGCCGTACGACCTGCCCGAAGGCGGCATTGACCTCGTGCGTCTCGAGAAAGAGATGGTCAAGCAGGCCCTCGACCGCGCCGCCGGCAGCATCTCGAAGGCGGCGTCGTTGTTGGGCTTGTCGCGGCACGCGCTGCGCTACCGCGCCGAGCGCGACGGCCTCGTCATCAAGAAGTAGGGCGCGCGCGGATTGTGTCAGCGGCCGCGTTCGAGGGCGACGGCCATGAGGTTCGCGAGCAAGTAGCCGAAGCGCTCGTCGTCGTGGGTCCAGTGGCGGGGCATGCCAATGTGCTCGCAACAGAGCACGCCCACCATCTTGCCGCTGGCGTTGATGGGAACATCGAGCATCGAGGTGATGCCCAGCGGGCGGAGGTACGTCGTCGAGAAGCACGACGTGCGCGGGTCAGTGTTGGCGTCGTGCGCGGCGATGGTGCGCTCGGTCGCCAGGGCCGTGAAATACGGCGCGAAGTCGCGTTGAAAGAGCTCGAGGCCCGCCGCGTGCGTCGACGTGCCGGCGACGAAGAGGTCGACGCAGGAGATCTTGGCGCCCGAAGGGATGTCGAGCATCCACACGCTGGCGCGGGCGGTGCCGAGGCCCCTGGCGGCGGCTTCGGTGACGCGGCGGGCGGTGGCGGCGGCGTCGCTCAAGAACAAGGCGCGCTGGGCGAGCAGGTCGACGAGCAGGTCCATCTGTTGTTGCAGCAGCTTGATGTGCGCTGGCATCGACAGCGTCTGCGTGCTGGTGCCGACGCCCTGCACCAACGACGACGCCGTCGGCGGCGGCGACGCGAAGCCGCCGCTGGCCTCGTCGTTCAACCGCGCGAGGGCCTGTTCGAGGCGGGCGATCAGCTCGGGCTCGTCCGCCGACGCCGACGCCTCTGTCGACGTCACCCGCGCCAGCGTGGCCAGACGGATTTTGCCGGCGAGGCCGCCCGACTTCTCGGCGACGGCGAACAAAGAGGCTGCTTTGTGACCCATAAGCGAGACGCTGACGCGACGTCGACGGCGGCGTCAAACGCGAACACCGCTCCATGAGCCCGCGCCGGATCAGTGAGAGCGCACGTCGTCAGCGCTGGTCAGCGCTGGTCAGCGCAGCTCAGCGTCCCCGCGCGGCCTGCAGGTACATGCGCTCGACGTACTCTTCGAGCATGCGGTGGGTCGAGAAGTTCCAGATGGCCGACGACATCGCCTCGCGCATCTTGACGATCCACCTCGACGGAATGCCGCGGTGGTCGCGGTCGTAGTAGGTCGGCACGACCTCGCGCTCCATGATGTCGTAGAGCGAGAGGGCGTCGGCCTTGTCTTGCACGTCGTCGTCGGCGTTCTGGTCGCGACCGCCGATGGCCCAGCCGTTCTCGCCGTTGAAGCCCTCGTCCCACCAACCATCGAGGATCGAGAGGTTCGGGATGCCGTTGGCCGAGGCCTTCATGCCCGACGTGCCCGAGGCCTCGAGCGGACGGCGCGGGTTGTTCAACCACACGTCGACACCGTCGACGAGGAAGCGGCCGACGCGCATGTCGTAGTCCTCGACGACGAAGACGCGGCCGCGGAATTTTTCGCTGCGCGACTTCTGCCACAGCTCGGCGATGACCTTCTGCCCCGGTCGATCGGCGGGGTGGGCTTTACCGGCAAACACGATGTTCACCGGGCGTTCTTTGTTCCACAAGATTCGCGCGAGCCGGTCTTCATCAGTAAACAACAAATGCGCGCGCTTGTAGGTGGCGAAGCGGCGGGCAAAGCCCAACGTCAACGTCGTCGGATCGAAGAACTTGTCAACGTCGGCCAAGACCTCGGGGCCCTCGCCGTGGCGGGCCAGCTGCTTGCGCAGGCGGTTTCTCATGAAGTGAAAGAGCTCGGTCTTCTGGCGTTGGTGACCGTCCCACAACTTTGTGTCGTCGAGGTCTTTCACCATCGCAGGTAGCTTGCCGTTCTTCTGCACGGCGCTGAGGTCTTCGAGGTTGATGTTGGTGTCTTCGGCGAGCCAGCGCAGGCGCTGACCGAGCCACGTGCCCATGTGCACGCCATTGGTGACGCCGAGAATCTCGCGGCCTTCCATGATGTGCTTCCACGTCGCGTTGGCGGTGCGGGCGTGCAGCTGGCTGACGGCGTTGCTCACCGTCGACATGCGCAGCGAGAACGCTGTCATGTCGAAGACGTTCGGGTCGCCGTGTTCGCCGCGGCCGAGCTCGAGGACGCGGTCGATGTGGATGCCGGTGCCCTCGATGAGCGGCGCTGTCAGCTTGCGCACGAGTGACGCGTCGAACTTCTCGTTGCCCGCCGACACCGGCGTGTGGATCGTGAAGACGGCGTTCTTCTTGACGTTGTCGAGGGCGGTGGCCCAAGGCGTGCCGACCTTCATCTGGTCGCGCAGGCGCTCGACGATCATGAACGCCGAGTGGCCTTCGTTGAGGTGCCAGGTCGACGGCTCGATGTTGAGCGCCTTGAGCGCGCGGCCGCCGCCGACGCCGAGCACGAGCTCTTGGTGCAAGCGCATCTCGCGCCCGCGCACATACAGCTGCGACGTGATCGGCCGATCGCTGGCGGCGTTGTCGGGCACGTCGGTGTCGAGCAGCAGCAGCGGCACGCGGCCGACGCGGGCGACCCAGACGGCGACTTGCACGTTGCGTCCCGGCAGCTCGACGTGCAGCTGCAACGGACGTCCGCTCGTCGGGTCTTGCACGCGCAGCAGCGGCACATGCTCGGGATCGATGATCGGATACGCGTGCTCTTGCTGTCCCTCGGTGTCGATCGCCTGACGGAAATATCCCGTGCGGTAGAGCAGGCCGACGGCGACGAGCGGCACGTTCATGTCGCTGGCGGTCTTCAGGTGGTCGCCGGCGAGCACGCCGAGACCGCCGCTGTAGATCTGCAGGTGCTCGTGCAGACCGAACTCGGCGCAGAAGTAGGCGACGGGGCGCGAGAACGCGTCGGCCTTGGCCGGCGCGTCGTTCTGCAAGCGCGAGAAGTAATTCGTCGTCGACGAACCCTTCGCCGCGACGTCCCAAGACGCGGCCATGTACGCGTCAAACTCGCGCAACACGATCTCGTACTCCGTGAGGAACTCCGGATTGTCGAGAAGGTCGCTCCAGTCCGTCTTTGCCTGCAGCACGGGGACGGGATTGCGGGCGATGCCCCACGTGTGCGCGTCGATGCGCTTGAACAGCGAGATGACCCGCGGGTGCCACGTCCAATAGAGGTTGTACGCGAGCCGCTTCAGCCCCTCGAGGCGCGCGGGGATGGGCGGGGCGACGACGGGGTCGGCGGGAAGGGTCGAGAGAGCCATGACGGCGCCAATAGCACTCGATCCTTCGAGCTCAAGCTTGCTGGAAACGAGGAGATAGTGGCAGGCTGTCAACGCGAGGGGTAGGGATGAAGAAAATTGTTTTGGCTTTGATGTGCCTCACATCGTGGGCTAAAGTAGTGCATGCAACCTGCACTGCCAACAACCAATGCGGTGACTCCAAGCTCTGTACGAAGGATATATGCACCATTCCGAATGGTCAAACAGTCGGCACATGCAGTAATCCGGAGGAAGATCCACTGGCTACGTGCTGTGAGCCGGTCTCTGGACAACTGGCTTCAAGCTGCGGCTTGTGCACCAGCCAGACCACACCTGAGCCATTGCCCATCACCTGTGATTTTCAGACCCCGTTTCCACCCTATCCGACCAATCTGGGCCAAAACGCAAGTGCTATCAACAAATGCACTGTGACTGCTTCGTGCGCGGCAAACCCATCGAACCCCCTCCAATCAATTCGAACCCAGACGATGAGTTGCCCTGGGGCACTGGGCCTCCCCAACGCCTATCCTGGCGTGTATTTCTGCTACGACGAAGGAGATTTACCTTCTTGTAAGAAGGCCGAGGTCTCTACTTGCAATCCTGAGGTACCTGATTGCAGCGAAGAGATCTGCGGCAACGGCCTCGACGACGACTGCGACGACCTCCCTGACTGCGACGACACAGAGGATTGCCCCGATGGCTGGGCGTACGAGACCTGCGGTCAAGGAGACGAACAGTCAGACGACTTCAACTGCGATGGCGTCGACGGGTGCTTGGATCCCGACTGCTTGGGAGGGCCAGAGATCTGCGGCGACGGCATCGACAACGACTGCTCTGTCACGCCGGGAACCGCCGATCCAGACGATACTGATCTAAAGAAATGCGAGTCTCCCTTGAACAACCCGCTCGGTGCGGGAGACACCGAGCGCGATTGTGGAGAGAGCTGCTCTTGCCGCGGCCGGCCTGTCCATCTCGTCACCAAACAAGCCTATGTTGGTCCACACGAAGACGTGCGAATTGCCAGCGTTCAAGGCGGCTCGTTCGACTTGTCTTTCTCTCGCACTTGGGACAGCGAGCGAGCCCAAGTCGACCATATCGACGACGTCGGCCCGAACAGCAGCCAACTCCCCTACCCGCGGGTCCTCGGCCCCGGGTGGCGGCACAACTTCGACATTCGTCTAGTCGTCGACGTCGGACCGTCACCCGGCAGCCCTGGCAACGGCACCATCGCGGCGCCCCGCTCGTTGTTGTTCGATCGACCGGGCGGGCAGGTTCGACTGCATCAAGTGACGTCGAGTCCGCTCGTCTATGCCCGCGGCATCGATGATCCGACGACTGCGGTGCGCGCCACCGTTCTCGAGAACGGCGGCAACATGACTGGCTGGCTCGTCACTGACGCTTCTGGTGATCGCTTCTTCTTTCAAGATACGACTGGCTCCGGCTCTGACCTGCATCCTGCGACACCCATCGTTCACCACCGCCTGCGCGCGATTTACCCAGCAGGAGTGCCACTCTCACCCAGTTCTCCAGGGCCGGGCTTGCCAGCGCTCGGGGCCCGCGTGCGGCTCTTCTACGAACAGGACGCGGCTGAGTTGACGACGCAGTGGTGCTCCAGCGCGTTCATGACCTTCAGCAATACGTCAGGCACGTCCACCTGCTCATCATCGCGCGGGCTGCTTGTTGGAATCTCCCAAGAGTGGTGGGACACGGCAACATCGCAGTGGCTGCGTGGCAACAGTCTTGGTTTCCGCTACCAGACGCGCCTCGTCGCCGGCGCCGGCGCGAAGCCCCGCGTCTTACTGAAGGCCGTCGTCGAGGGCGCGGACCTCGACGCCTCGTCGACGACGCCGACGATCTTCGCCGACTTCAACTACACCACGCACGTCGACATTGCCTGGCGCCCGCAGCTGACCGCGGTCGCTTCATGCCTCGATCGTATGGGCACCGGCGACACATCGGGCACGAGCTGCGTCGCACTCAATTCATTCCGCACCCACGAGTACGGCTACCAAGTGGGACCGACCTCTGACCCGACTTCTCATTTGATAGCTGTCGTGCTCGGACGTGTGAACAACGCAGCGCAGAGCGCCAACGAAGAAGTGTTTGTTTGGGAACGGCCACCCGGCAGCTCGATTTGGATGGTCTCGACCCACCAGAGTGACGGCATCGTTCTCACCGCACCCGGAGGAGTGCCACAGCTGAACGGCGACATAACTTGGAAGATCAACGGCGCTGACCACCCGATTCTGTACGAGCTGGGCCGTGTGCTCGAAGAACAGCGTTGCGCGGGAGGAATTTGCACAACACAGAAAACGCGCGTCGTTGATACAGCAGGTGCCGACGCAAGGGCGCCCTTGGGTTTTGGTCGTACGACGGACGGCGACGGAGTCACCACATTGCGATCGTATCGCGACGATGGACTCGTCGACTTCGAAGCTGAGGTCGTGGGCAACAGTGCAACAACACCGCCGACGATGACCTTCAGCATTCCTGGGCCCGGCGCGTTTGGAGTGACATTTAACGACACAGTGGGATGGCGGAGAGTAAGCAGAAATTACTACGGTGGGTCGCCGGCAAGGTTGATTGCCACCGCGCGCCTGTCGCCTGTCTGGGATGGAACGGGCGTGCCCAGCGGCACGGGCAACGTCTTGTTTCCCCTCACGCCACCAACATCTTGGGTCTGCACAGCGTGCACGACGCATGCGCCGCCCGTGACGAAGTTGACCCTTGGCGGCATCGACTATTTTTACGACGTCGACGTCAACGATGCCAACAGCGACTTCGACAACCTGCTCAACGAGGCTGACGATCGCCTAATCGTGTGGTCGCACCATGCCCGCACGCACAGCGGCGGCGCCACCCAAGCGACATCGACACGCCTCACCTTCGACCAAGCATTGCGACTGACGAAGACAGAGCAATTGTCGACTGCGCGTGACGGAACGACGTATCTGCGCGTCGGCCGCACTGACACGACCTACTTGCCGGTGACGTCGTCGGTCGTGCGCGATCGAGGCCGTGCAGAATCG
>JANNAY010000972.1:0-6529 GCA_031384945.1 Deltaproteobacteria bacterium | reverse complement strand
TTCGGGAGGTGAGTACTGCGTAGTCCCAACAAATCGCGGGCCCAAACCATCCGTCCCGAGTTTTTCATCCAGCGTCTTAATTACACCAACATCAAGCAGAGTCGCGGTCTGCCAATCGCCGCTGATTGCGATGTTGTCGGGCTTTATGTCCCGATGTACGACGCCGTTTTCATCTAAGAACTGAGCGGCTGCAGCGATCTGGGAGACAATGCGACGGATCGCGGCACGCGGAACCATTTGCAGTACGGTGCTTATGTTGGGTGCATCGATAAACTGCATCAACAGAAACAGCATCTGTGTCGTTTGACACCGGCCGCCGTCGATGATTGAAACAAGGTTCGGATGCACCAAATTGCGCAGCGAAAGAGCCTTATTGATGCGCTTCTCTTCGATCTCTGCACCATACTGCTCTACGAAGTCCGGATCGAAGAGCTTAAGTGCCGCGATCTGATCACCACGTTGCGCAACAACGACTGCAGCAGTGCGTCCCGCACCCAAAATTTTTCCTATAGTCCAGCCAGCTACGGTCGTGCCTGCCAGCGGGCCCTCAAGCCCCTCCTTGAAATTCATCCCCCACCTCTCGCCAGACGCTAGATCGCTTTGGAACGGCTGCGTCCCATCTGACGGCCGTTGTTCCAAAGCGCATCGCACAGGCGACCCGCTGGGCGACGTACTTCGCCGCCTACCTACCCGGCTGTCTTGGGGCAGGTGATCGGAGCGCGTCGTGAGGCTCAAGGAGTGACTCAGGCGGCGTTGGGCGAGGCGGTCGGCGTTTCTCAGTCGACGTGGTCAAAAATCGAGAGAAGCGATTCAAACATCAGTGTTGATCAACTGCGTGCGGCAGCCACGGCGCTGCATACAACCGCCGGCGGTCTCATCGACGAAGCGGATCGAGCGTCGAAGGCGCTTGCGCGCAAAGGGCTCCAGGTTCACGAGACGCGAGTGGACGCCCCGGCGTCGACAACGTTCGCGCTCATCCGGATGGCGGCTCTAGGTGCGCTGCTGGCTGGGGTCCTTGTTGCCGTTGCGGCGAGCGGCGACGACGACGATGGCGACGTCGAAGCCGACGAGGACAAAGACAAAAAAAGCCTCGAAAGAAGAAACACAATTCACAATGAAATACGGCGACTACGCCTGCCAGACGACGTCATAGTCGGCCACGGCTTCGACGACGTCGTCACCAGACTCCAACCACACATCCCAGGTGTCATGCGCCGTCCGCAGGACGAGCACAAAGCACCAGCAAACAGCATCGACGCGGACGCCGACGACGCCGTCTCCACCGAAGACGACTTCGCCTTCGGCGCCGACGCGATACCGCCGCGCCAGAAACGCCCGGAGCTCGCGAGCACCACCAGCAAGCGCGCGCCAAGCACGAGAGTCGCCGTCGTTGCCGAGGTGCCGCTCACGGCGGACGAGCGCGCGAAACGCGCCAACAGCGCGGTTCTCCTCGTCATCGAGCAATCCGCAGGGACGCCCCGTCTCAGCGTCGAGGTCGCAGAAGAACCCATCGACGTCGTCAACCGTCGACGGTTCGGCCAGCCGGCGGAGGAGCCGAAAGAGCCGGCGGAGTTGGACGCTGTCGCGGAGCATGGGCGAGAACGCGGGTCCCCCGTCGAGGATTCGATTCAGAAGACGTCGAAGTCGAAGCCGAGGCTGCCGACGACACCACCGGCATATCCGAACCCCGGATTGTCGCTCACGCCACCAAACACGGAGACCTGCGCCTGCACATCCCCGGCGGGGACCATCCAGCGGAACCCGAAGACGACCTCGGCGCCGGCGGCGTTGATGACGGGGATCTTGTTGGTGTCTGCGCCGACGACGACGGCGCTGGCAACGAAGGGTCCGACGCCGATGTAGGGGCGGGCGAGGCCGGGGCCGCGGTCCTCGGTGACGACGACAGGGACGCCGACGGCGGCGTCGAGGAAGCCGACGGCCGGGACCATCAGGACGCCGACGTCGAGGTGAGGCTCGACGGAGAAACCGGAGAACGGCTGCCACCGCGCGTTGACGCGACCGACGGCGCCGATGAGCGGAATGCCGATGGAGCCGCCTGCGTGCACGCCGAGCGTGAGCACGGGCGGCGGGAGCGGAGCCGCGTCTCCGTCGTCGACGGCACCGGCAACGACGTCGACCGCGTCGTCATTGTCGACGACGTGCCGCTGCGCCGCAGGCGTCGTCGAGAGCAGGAGCAGCAGCGCAGGCAGCATGGCCAGAGGGTGCCACCAACAACAGGTCCACAACCCGGGTTGTGAATCAGAGAAACGGGACAGCGAAGCCGACGTTGCCGGTCAGACCCACGGCGGGAACGCGTCCATCGAGGGAGACGCCGCCGTAGAGGCCAACGCGGTACCAGGCCTCCGTCGTCGACGTCTGCCAGCGGGTGCCGGCGAAGACCTCGCCACCCACCGCCGTGAGCGGGTCCGTCGCGGAGTGACCGAAGAAAAACCCGGAGGACACAACGGGCCCGGCGCCGACGCAGAAGCGGGCATCGTCGGAGGCGAAGGAAACGACGACGGGCACGCCGGCCTGCGCGCTCGCCCAGGCGATCACGGCGATCGGGAGCACCGCGCCGTCGACGTGCGGCTCAACGGAGATCGAGGGTGTCAGCTGGACGCGGCCGTGCAGGCCGACGCCAAGACCGAGGTACGGCACGCCGATGGCCGCGCCGAGGTGCACGCCGACGGCGAACAACGACGGGTCGGGACGCGCGACGTGGGCGGTGTCAACGACACCGTCTTCGGCGTCGACGTCGTCAGCGGCGTCGACGCCGTCGCCCGGCGCGAGCGGGATCGAAAACACGACGAGAAAGATCGCGGGCACCACCGGCGAAGTCTGCCCTGTCGACGTCCAACGCGCCCGCACACGCGGAGAACTGGCAAGCTTCCACCATGCTGGCCCTGCTGCTCGCCGTCGCGATGGCCCCACCCGCCGAGCTCAAGCCGATCACGTCGCTCGATGCGATCGAGATCGTCGTTCACGAGGGGGAGTGGTCGATCAGTTGGCAGGACGAGCATGTGCTCGGTCAGTTCCTCGTGTGGCGAGAGGACAAGTGGCTGCCGATGCATTGGAGCGCCTGCGGCACGGGCACGATGCAGCGCGAGATCGGGCCGGGGACGTGGCCGACCCAGCCGATGTTTCCGATGGGCCGCGCGCGCTTCGTCCCCGGCAAGTACCGCTACCAGGCGTGGCTGACGTCGACGACGACGAAGGAGAATCTGGCCGTCCAACGCGACTTCACGATCTTGCCGTCGCCCGCGGAGAGCATCGTCGCGCTGCGCGAGGCGATCGTCGGGCGGGTCGTCCAACGTTGCGAGCTCGATCGCACGGAGGTGGGTGTGTTCGCCGAACGAGCGACAACGGCAGAGTTGGCGCCGCTCGTCGAAGACGCCCGACTGCCGGTGAAGGACCGCGTCCTGCTGCTGCGCCGTCTCAACGATCCGACCCTCGCGGCGACCTTGCCGTCGCTGCTGCACCACCCCCGCGTCGACGTCGCGCTGACCGCGGCGCTCTTGCTCAACAGCAGCACCCGCGGCGTCGAGCTCCATGTCGAGAGCGTCATCATCGGCGCCGTCGAACGCGGCGAAGACGTGATTGAGGCGCTGCGGTACGGCTGGCTGCCCTTCGATGAGCGCGACACCAACCGGCTGCTCACGGTCCTCGAGAAAGCGACCGACGGCCACAAGGCGGAGCTGCTCGCCAGCGTTCTCAGCGCCCACGCGCGCAAGCTGTCACCACAGCAATCCAACCGCGGCATCGCGGCGTTGCTGAAGGTCGCTCAGACCCTCGGTGACGACGTCATGGCGGCGCGGCTTCGCATCGATGCAGAGACGTGGCGCAACGGCCTCGAGGTCGCGTTCGACAGCTGCTGTCGCGAAGACGAAGCGCCAGCTGCGACGTGCGCCGCCCTGCCCTTGTCGCCCGCCGTCGAGGCGCTGCAGAAGAGCGGCAACGTCCGCGACGACGCCGCGCCCTGATCGGCGTTCGACAACCCAGGTTGTGAATCGGGCGGTCGCTGACGGCGGGGCAACGTCGCGCACGAACACCTCACCGGGCGCTGCGCGCCACCCTCTCACGCTTCGCGGAGAGGGAATCCCCGATCAGTATCGAGCTTCCAGCGTGTGGTGAATGAACGTTACTGGCTGCGCCGTGACGTGGTTGTCGACGACACATCGCGGTGGAGCGACAAGAAATGCCGCTCGTTCTCGTCCGTTTCGGTGATGCCCTCTCCACGAAGTGTGAGAGGGTGGCGCGCAGCGCCGGGTGAGGTGCCGCGCGCGCGACGATGCCGCTGGCCGCCGACCACCCCACGACGTCACTCCGCAGCGAAGGGGCGCAGTTGCACAAGTCCAGCTGCGCAAGAGGCGCAGACGCAGGCTGTGCCCTTCGCCGCGGCAGGCAAACGGGAGAGCGCGTCTTCGTCGACGACGACGTCATGGCACCAGCAAGCGGAGGCATCGCCAGCAACAGCCCCACAGGCGTTGTCGACGCCACACAACGGACACCGCGCAGGATCGACGCTGGTCACGTCCGTGCCTCTACCGGCCAAGAGCGCAACGAGAAACCGGGGCGCTCGTGTCTTGCAGCGGCGTCAGCGGAGGGCGTGCCAAGCAGTGTGCAGCGCCTCTGCTTCGGCCTGGCTCGCTGCGTCGCCTTCCGTGTGCGCGAGCAGCAGCGCTCTTGCGTCGGGGCCGGCTGAAAATTCAGTGAGGAATCGACGTGCTTCCACGTGGCGAATGTCCGCGCCTGAGCGCAACTCGGTCATCAGCGTCGGATGCCCACGGGTCAGGACGACGATGTCCTCGAGGTCGTGCGAGGCCAACGGGTCGGCGCTGCCACGTCCCCGAAAGGCTTCGATCTTGGTGAGCAGGTAGTCGAGCGCGGAAGCGGCGAAGAGGCCGGCGATGTCCGTCGGTTCGCGGTGGCGGTGGACGCTCGGGTACCAGCGGTTCGTGAAGCCGAGGCGGTCATCGGTCGGCATGATGTCAATGACGAGGCGCATCTCGTCGACGTTCTTTTGATACCGACAGATGGGCGCGCTCTCTTCCCGAGAGGCCGTGAAGCCGCGGTCCTCGACGTCAAGGACGAAGCGATGCCAGTCGAGCGGCAGCGTGGTCGGCAACACAAAGTCGACGTCTTTCGTGAGCCGTGGCTCGGTGCGCAGCGGCAGCACGACTTGCAGGGTGCCGCCAACGAGCGTCACCCTTTCAAGCAGCTCAGGACCCAGCTCTCTGCACACGAGCTCCAAGCGGCGACGGACGCGCGACCGTGTCGTGGTCGGGCTGTTCACGCCGACGCCCTCGGCCCGCCGCGAGCCGTGAGCCGTGCGAAGTGCGCCCGCAGCGCGCGCACCGAGGCGGCGCGTTCGCGGGCGTTGCCGGCGACACGGGCGCCATCGACAAGCGCCAGCGCGGCGTAGAGGTCGCGGTTGGCGGCCGCCGCCGCCGGCGCCGACGGGTAGAGGGGCTGAACGACGATGCCTGCCACGGACAACGGGTGAGCCCCGGCGAGCGCCCACACCATCGGTGCGTCGCCGACGTCAGGGAAGTCATCGCTGTCGCGAAACATCGGCGCGGCGGAGCCCGTCGGCAAACCACGTCCCTTGCCCGCCGATTCCAACGGCCAGACGTAGCGGGCGCCGTGCTCGATGAGCTCGACAAACTGGGGAACGTTGAGCTCGCGCGCACGCGAGACCAGCCCGGCGCGCAACAAGCGCCGAACCGCGTCGTGGGTCGAGGACAGGCTGAGGCCGATGCCCGCCGCCAACGGCTCGTAGCCGTTCGGAATGCCCACGCCGAGCGCACAGCCAACGAGCAGGTCTTGCGGTTTGAGCATTCTGGCCTCACGGTCGCGGCAGCGTTTCGCGTTTCGCGAAAACTGTAACGTCGCGGTGCAAAGCCGTCAACTGGGGCCAGAACCCGCAGCGCCCCGCAGCCGGCGCGCCGACGACAGCCACGCCGCCCACGGGTCGAGCTGCAGGCGCGACGCCGCCGTGAGCACCGAGAACGACGGCGGCGTCGACGTCAGCTCGTCCCACGCCAGCGGCACAGAGACGGGAGCGCCCGGCCGCGCGCGCGGCGAGAACGACGCCACCGACGTCGAGCCGCGCATGTTGCGGAGAAAGTCGACAAAGATGCGGCCCTTGCGCACGGCCTTCTTGATTTCACAAACGCGACAACGCCAGCGTCGACAAAAGCGGCAGCGACGTCGTGGGCGGCGGCGACGACGGCGTCGAAGCCGACAGCGGCGTCGGGGTCGAGGTCGATGACGACGCGGTCCGGGACGTCGAGGCGGTTCGGAAAGCAGCCCCACGGGTGAAACTCGAGCGTGCCCATCTGCACGAGGGCGACAAGGCCTGCGGCGTCGTCGACGACCAACCAGCGCTCGACTTTGCCGAAGCCTTCGTCGGCGACGAAGTGCACGGCGGCCGGCAGCCCGCCGGTGTGGTGCTTTTGGTAGAAGCCCGGCGCGAGCGCACCCCGCGGGTGGCGCACGGCAGAGAGCGGGCGGCCGACAAAGTCGCGCA
>JANNAY010001530.1:0-2984 GCA_031384945.1 Deltaproteobacteria bacterium | reverse complement strand
ATCGACGTCGGCGATGAGGACCTCGCCGGGATCGTTGGCGGGCAGCT
The DNA here is from genome assembly GCA_031384945.1 of Deltaproteobacteria bacterium. Classification (GTDB taxonomy): domain Bacteria; phylum Myxococcota; class UBA727; order UBA727; family VGSZ01; genus VGSZ01. The sequence goes on along the minus strand of JANNAY010001530.1, from coordinate 2,937 downwards.
CGTGCACGAGGGTCGGCGTGACGTCGTGGTCGACCTGCAGGCGCCAGAGCGAGCGCGGGCGATCATCGCCGCCGAAGCGGGTGAAGTAGAGGTTGCCGTCTTTCGACCAGGCGACGGAGAAGTCGGCGTCGTCGACGACGTCGTGGATGCGTCCGCTCCTCAGGTCTTTCACGTGCACGCCGTAGCGATCGCTGCGGGTGACGTCGGCCGAAAACGCGACCTGCTTGCCGTCGGGCGACGCCGACAGGCTGCCGACGTCGACGAAGTTCTCGCTTGAGCGCAGCTCGCGCGCCTCGTCGAGCACGACCTCGACGGGCGCGCCCGGTGCGAGGCCGCGGCGCAGGTGCTCGGTGCGTCCGTCGTCGTCCCGCAGGCCCCACCAGACGAAGCCGTCTTCGACGCGCGGCAGGCCTTTGTCGATGTCGCCGATGCGGGCGAGCGCTTGCTCGTAGTGGGCGTCGGCGTTCTCGCTGTCGCCGCTGATGACCGGCGCATCGACCTCGACCGCCGCCGGCCGGCACGACGCAACCCCCAGAAAAGGCGCGAGAAAAGGCACGAGCAGCAGAGCAGGGATGACGCGCGTCATGTTCTCACTCTAGCCGCTTCGGCGGTTCATCGCGCAAGGCCCGCCACAGCTCGCGCGGCCAGGCGAGCATGCCGGGATCGCGGTTCTCCATCGCGAGCACCATGCGGTGTTGCACGTCGACGAGCATGGCCAGCGCGAGGGCGCCGCAGACGACGGCGAAGAAGACCGCGCCGCCCATGATGCACAACAGCTCGAGCACGACGACGAGGATCATCACGATCCACTCGAAGTAGATCGAGCCCGTCGCCCCCGTTGTCACCGGCAGCAAGCCGCGCTCGCGCAGCGCCTCTTTCTGCTCGTGGCTCAACACAGCGACGATGGGAAACAGCGGCAACAGCACGATGACGACGGCGAGGCGCAGGTACCAGCGCGCCTGTTCGACCCGCGCTTCGCGCACGCGGTCGGGGTCGTAGACGACAACGGCGCCCTCGCGCTCGAAGGGTCCCGGCGCCCACGGACCGCAGCGGTAGACGTGCCGCTTTCCCTCGCGCTCGACCGACAGCACGCGCAGCTGCACACCGTCGACGACCAGCAAGCAGGGTCGGTGTTCGCTGACGACGACGCCTTCGATGACGCTGGCGGCGTAGACGACGACGCTGCCGTCTTCGCCGTAGACGACGTTGTCGCCTTTGCCGCCGACGACGGAAGCGTTGGCGCCGACGACGACGTCGAGGTCGCTCACGTCGACACCGGCTTCGTCTGCTGCTGCTTCTTCGTCGCGTGTCCCTGCCACATGCCCTGCAGCGTCGGCAGCTTGCCCATCTTGAGCGTGCCCTTGCGGGTGACGCCGACAGGTCCGAAGCCTTCGCCGGCGACGAAGGCGAGGCCGTTGTCGTCGAGGATCTGCTTCATGCGCGCCGGCGAGAGAAACGTCGACGGATCGTGCGTGCCCTTGTGGATCACGCGCAGCACGTCTTCGCCCAGCGTCACGAGCACGAGCCGCGCGAGCAGCGTGTCGTTGATGGTCGAGAACCAGAACGTGCCGCCGGGCTTCAACACGCGGGCCGCTTCGGCGATGGCGCGCGCTGCACCCCCCATCGCCAAGGGCAGGTGCACGAGCACGTCGGTGCAGCAGACGACGTCGACAGAGGCGTCGCGCAGCGGCAGTTGAAACGCGCTCGCTTCACCCCAGCCGATCTCGACAACGGGGTTGTGCTTTCTGCCCGCGAGCAGCGCGTTTCTGGCGACATCGACGGCGACGACGCGGGCGCCGCGCTCTTGCAAGAGTCCAGCGACGTAGCCGCCGCCGGCGCCGACGTCGACGACGACCTTGCCGCTGACGTCGACGCCGTGGCCGTCGAGGTAGGCGCGGCGGGCGGGAATCAATGCGTGCAGCGGCTCAAAGATGGGATCGGAGAAGTCCCACCAGGCGGCGGCGCGGTCATCGTAGATGTCGATGACGTTGGTCTTCTCTGGTCTGCCGAGGCGCAGCATCTCAGGGCGCCAACGTCGACGAACCCCGACCCGAAGCGTCTTCGAGGCGATCGACGAGCCAGTTTCCGATGATGGGCGTGGGCGTCACGATCAGCACCATGGCGAGGGTGAAGTTGTGCGGTCCGACGACGGCGGCGATGACGTTGCCGTCGGCGATGACGCTGGTGCCGATGGCGTAGCCAATGAGCTCGAGCGGGATGAACGCGAGCAACGACCAGCGCCAGCGCTCGACGAGCGGCAGGGGCCGCAGCAGCACCGCGAGCGGCAGCACGTAGCCGAGGTAGCAGGGGATGACCTGCCACCAGCTCTTGAACCAGGCGATCTGCAGGCTGTGGCCGGCGCCGTTCATCACCACGCCGAGGGCTGCGAACACCGCCAGCGAGAGCAGCCAGGTGCGCGGCGGCAGGGCGCGAAAACAAGCGCGGGCGTGGTCCATTCGCCGAGGCTACACGCTCGCGCCGGATCGACCGACAGGCTTGCGACCGCGCCACAACGCCGCCGCACCACGACCACGGCCCCAAGGTTGTCGCAAAGCGGACCGCGGTTACGGATTGATAAACCAGCCGAGCGCAACGCCGGCTGCGACGACGCCGACCAGTCCGCATCTTTCTTGCGGTACTTGCCGGCAGTCAGGAGTAGCGATGACCAGCGAACCCAAGAAGACCAAAGACACGCAGGCTCTCCCGTTGCTGCCCTTGCGCGACGGGGTGCTGCTGCCGGGCACCGTCGCCACCATCCCCGTCGGACGACCGCAGTCGGTCGCCCTCGTCAACGCCACCGCCATCGGCGGACTCGTTGCCGTCGCCGTCCAAAAAGACGCTGCCGTCACCGACCCCGAAATCAAAGACCTGCACGACGTCGCCGTCGTCGCCCGCATCGCCAAGGTGCAGCGCATGCCGCGCGGCTACCAGGTGACG
>JANNAY010001496.1:0-7425 GCA_031384945.1 Deltaproteobacteria bacterium | reverse complement strand
GGCGGCCGCCCGCAGAGCCGCGAAGAGAGTTGGAACCGGCTGTTGCGCTACGCCGGACACTGGGCGCTGCTCGGCTACGGCTACTGGGCGGTCGTCGAAAAAGCATCCAACGAAGTCGTTGGCGATGTCGGCGTCGCAGACTTCAAAAGAGACGGCGTCGAAGAACTTCGTGGATTGCCAGAGCTCGGCTGGGTGCTGTCGTCGCGCGTGCATGGCAAGGGCTACGCATCAGAAGCCGTCGCCGCCATCGTCGACTTCGGCCACCGGCAGTTTGCGACGCTGCCGCTGGCCTGCATCATCGACCCTGAGAACCTCGCATCGCTGCGTGTGGCTGAGAGAGCGGGCTTCGCGCGGGTGGCCGAGGTCGTTTACAAAGGCGCACCAGTCTTGCTGTTTCATCGTTTACCGCCGGCGTTGAAATGACAGAGACACAGGTCAATCAAACGCCGTCGCCGTGGCATTCCATCGTCGAAGGCGTCGCCCTCGTCGCCGTCTACGTCGCCGCCGCCCGGGTCGGCCTCAGGCTCGACGCTGTCGGCGGCTTTGCCACCGTCGTCTGGCCGCCGACGGGGCTGGCCATCGCAGCGCTGGTCTTGCGCGGTCCGCGGCTGTGGCCGGCGGTGTGGATCGGCGCGTTCGTCGCCAACGTGGTCAGCGCTGCCCACGTCGGCGTCGTCGCCGGCATCGCCACCGGCAACACGCTCGAGGCCTTGGCCGCGTGGGCGCTGCTGCGGCGCATGCCCGAGTTCAACAGCAACCTCGGCACGGTGAAGAGCGTGGTGCAGTTGGCGGTGTCGGCCCTCGGCGCCACCGCCGTCAGCGCCAGCATCGGCGTCGGCTGCGTCGTCGGCTTCGACCTCGTCGACGGCGTCACCACGGCCGAGATCTGGCGCTCGTGGTGGTTGGGTGACGTGCTGGGTGCGCTGGTCGTGACGCCGCTGCTGCTGACGTGGCTCGCACCGTTGCCCGACCCGCCGCCGCTGCACGAAGTCGCCTTTGCCGCGGCCGCCGTCGTCGTCGGCAGCGCGGTCGCCTTTGGCAGCACCAACGGCGCGCGTCCGTACATGTTGTTTCCCCTGCTCTTGATCCCGACGGTGCGCTTCGGACCGCGCGGGGCGACGCTCGCGATCTTCTTCACCTCAGCGGTCGCGGTGGCGGCGACGACGGCGGGCATGGGTCCGTTCTTTGTGGCCGGGCAGCTGCGCAACCGCTTGACCGAGCTGCAGGTCTTCATGGCCTTTACGTCGGTGACGTTTCTCGTGACGGGCGCGCTGGCCGCCGAGTCGCGTCGTCGTCGTCAAGAGGGCGACGCGGCCCGCGAAGAGGCCGAGCGGGCCAGCGCGAGAAAGACCGATTTGCTGCGGGCCGTTTCGCACGAGCTGCGCACGCCGATCGCGGCGCTGCGTTTGCAGCTCGAGCGCATGAAGATCACCGACGACGAAAACGACAAGGCCTCGCTGCTCGCGCGCATGTCCGTGCAGACGCGCCGCTTGCAAACCTTGATCGAGGCGCTGCTCGCCCAGGGTCGCCTGCAGAGCGGCAAGCTGCCTGTGCAGCGCGCCGACATCGACGTCACCCAGATCGTCGTCGCCGCGGTCGAAGAATTCATGCCGCAGGCCGAAGCCAACGGCCTCGCGCTCGTCTGCAAGCTCGGCGGCCCCGCGCTCGTATCGACCGATCCACAGCTCTTGCGCCTCGTGCTCGCAAACTTGATCGGCAACGCCGTCAAGTACACGTCCGAGGGGTCCGTGACGGTGCTCGTCCGCACCGTCGCCGATGCCGTCGTTGTCGACGTCAAAGACACCGGGCCAGGCATCGCTCCTGCTGACCAGCAACGCATCTTTGAGCCCTTCGAGCAGCTCGCCGGCACCAAGGGTGTCGTCGGCGTCGGCCTCGGACTGTCTCTCGCCCGCGACCTCACGCGCGCGCTCGGTGGTAGGCTCGAGCTGCAGTCTGCGGTGGGGGCAGGAAGCACCTTCAGTGTGTTTCTGCCAACGACGACTGAGACGACGACGAGGGAGAACGCGCATGGCTGATGTGTTGTTGGTGGAAGACGATCCCGACATGCGTGTCGACCTCGCCTACATGCTGCAGCAGAAGGGCTTCAACGTGATGACGGCGCGCAACGGCGCTGACGCGTTGTCGCGCATGAAAGACCACGGCGTTCCAAAGCTCATCCTGCTCGACCTGATGATGCCCGAGATGGATGGTTGGACCTTGCGGCAGGTCTTGCTGCAGCACCCTTCGCTCGAGGGCGTCCCCGTCGTCGTTTTGTCCGGCGTCGCCGACGTCGCCGACGAAGCGAAGTCTCTCGGCGCCAACTGGCTCACCAAGCCCGTCGATCTCGAGCGGCTCTACGCAGTGGTTCGGCAGCACGTCAGCTGAGACCTCACCACGGGCACTCGCACAGCCTCGCTGTGGAGAGCAGCGATCACCTGTGCGCTCGATGGTGGAGGGCTACGCGCGCCGCTCAGCAACAACCGCGATGGCGACGGCAACGACGGCGAGGGCTGCGCCGACCCACTGCGCACCGGCCATGTGCTCGTCGAGAATCAAGACCGCGGCGATGACGCCAATCGGCGTCTCCAACAGCATCAACACCGACGCGGTCGCCGGCGACACGTGCTGTTGCCCGAGCATCTGAAACAAGAAGGCCGCGAATGTCGAGAAGACCGCGAGATACAAAAGAGACCAGAGCGTCGTCGCATCCAACGACGACGGGGGCGGCCCCTCGATCAGCGGCGCGAAGAAGATGGAGCACGCGCACATCGACAGGATTTGCACGACGTTGAGCGAGACGGCGTCTTCGGTGGGCGCGAGCCGTCCGATCAACAACACGAGCACGGCCGAGACCACCGCCATCACCAGCGTGTACGCGTCGCCGATGTTTGGCGGCACCGCCAACGCCTGCTGATCGCCGACGACGCCGCACAACAAGACGAGGGCCATGACGGCGACGACGACGCCGACCAGCTGGGCCAACGACGGGCGCTTCAGGCCAAACAGCGGCTGAAACAGCGGCACAAACACCGCGTAGAGACCCGTGATCAGCGCGACGCGCGAGACCGGAGTGTGCAGCATCGCCACCGTCTGCAGCGCGAACGCGACGTAGAGCAGCACGCCCAAGACGGCCCCCGCCTTCCATGGCACGCGCTTGCCCAAACGACGTCGCCACGCCAGGGCGGCGAGGGCGATGGGCGCTGCGATGACGAAGCGCAGCGCGGTGGCCCAGAGCGGTGTCACGTGCTCGATCGAGACGCGTTGCGCGTAAAAGCCGAAGCCCCAGCAAACGGCGGCGCCGAGCAAGAAGGCGCTGCCCAACAACGTGTTCGGCGCAGGCGCATTCGTCGTCGTCGTCGTCGTTGTCACCGTCAACGCAATAGAAGCCGCGATCGGCGCGGACAAGTAGACTCTTTCGGTGAGGTTGTTTGGCCACGCCCTGTTCGCGGTGCTCGCCGCCGCCGCGCTGTTCGTCGCTGGCGCGACGGCGGTGGGCGTCTTTCGTTTGGTGGGCCAGCCGTTTCCGGGTCTGTCGCTCGTCGAAGAAGGGCTGGTGAATCCGGTCGGCTTGTCGTCGTGGGGCGGCGGCCGCGCCGGCTTCAAGATGTGGGACCGCATCATCGCCGTCGACGGCGAGCTCGTCTTCGCCAAAGACGACATCGTCAGCCGCGCCCTCGCCCGCCCCGTCGGCGACAGCGTCGTCTACCAGGTCGAAGGCCTCGACGGCTCCGATCGTTTCGTCGAGCTGCCGACGCGCGTGTTCACCGCGTCAGACTTGGTGCGCAGCCACACCTCGCACGCGCTGCTGGGCCTCGTCTTCGTCGTCGTCGCCGTGCTGCTGTATTTTTTGCGGCCAGGCACGGCCGAGGCGTGGTCCTTCTTCTTGTTCTTCGCCGCCCTCGGCTGCGTGCAGTGCTCCGTCGTCGACATGACGATCTTGTGGAAGCTGCCGCCGCTGTTTCCGGCGCTGGCGCCGTTTCTCGGTGTGCTGGGCTTTATCCTCGTGGCCGTCATCACGCGCGCCTATGTGAAGGTCGAAGGCGCGAAGATCCTCGAGGGGCGCCCCGAAAAGGGTGAGCCCGGCTTCGTCGACGACGTCAGGGCGCAGCTGCAGAAGCGCATGGTGGGGCTCACCGTCATCAGCTTGTGCGTGTCGGCGGGCATCGCCATCGCCATGCTGCGCGTGAACGGCGAGACGCGCCGTTACACCGTCGTCGACAGCGTCTTCTACTCGTGGTTGGCGCTCTGCACGCTCGCGTGCTTCTTCTTGCTGCTGTTCGGCTACCTGCGCGGCAAGTCGCCCCGTCGTCGGGCCCGCGTCCGCCAAATCATGTGGGCGTGGCCCGTCGGTGCCGGCATTCCCGTCGTCAATTTGTTCTGCGGCCACGTGCTGCAGCTCTGGCCGATGTCGCAGATTTGGAATGGCTTTTTGCTGCTGGTGCCGTTGACGACCGCCGACGCCATCGTGCGCCACGACTTGCTGCAGCTGAACCACCAGGCGCGACGGCTCGTCGGTGGGCTCACGGTGGCCGCCGCTGTCGGCATGATCCTCGGGTTCGTGCTGTGGGGGGCGGTGCAGTTTCTCAAACTCGACGACGCGCCGGCCATGGTGGCGCTCGCGGCGCTGCTGTTCGCCGTCGCCGCACCGGTCACCCACCGGGTGCAGAGCTACGTCGAGAACCTGCTGCACTCTGCCCGCTACGACGCTGGGCAGCTGGTGGCGGCGTTCACCGCGAAAGCGTCGACGTCGACGCATCTCGAAAACGTCGTCAGCGAGCTCAAGGCCATCTCGCAGCGCTCGATCGCGCCGACCTTTCTCGAGGTGTGGCGCCTCGATGGTGCCACCGGTGCAGCCGCCCGGCTCGTGCCGTTGATCGAGCGCGGACAGCCGCTGGTCGTCGACGAGCCGCTGCTGCAGCTGCTCGCCCGCAGCGAGCCGCAGGTGATCGACGACGAGGTGCCGGCGCCAGCGGTCATCCACAACCGCGCGGGCCATGCGGCCATCGTGGTGCGCCTCGCCGTCGCCAACGAGCCCGTCGGACTGCTCGTCGTCGGTGAGCGCACTGATGGACAACCCTACGAAGGCGCCGACGTCGCCTTTGCAGGCGCGCTCGCCGGCCCCCTCGCCGCCTCTCTGATCTCGACGCTGGCTTACGAGGCGGTCGAGCGCTTGAACGAAGAGCTCGAAGAGCGCGTGAAGGTGCGAACCGCCGAGCTCGCGCTGAAGAACGATGAGCTCGCCTTGCTCGACGCCCGCAAAGACGAGCTCGTGGCGACGGTGTCGCATGACTTTCGTTCGCCCCTCGCCATCATTCGGCAGAACGTGCAGACGATGCAGCGCGACCTCGGGCGCATGGACATCGACGACACGCGCATGTTTCTCGCCGCCATCGGCCGGCAAGAAGATCGCCTCACCGCGATGTGCATCAACCTGCTCGATCTCGCGCGCTTGAAGCAGAAGACCGCGCCACAAGAGCCTGTCGATGCGAGCGCCATCGGCAAGATGATCGTCGACGGTGTCGCCATGCGCGCGCGCGACGCCAGCGTCGACCTGCAGCTCGTCGTCGACGACGACGCGCCGCTCATCGTTCGCGGCGACGGCGATCGCCTCGGGCAGGTCGTGCAGAATCTCGTCGACAATGCGCTGAAGTTCACGCCCGCCGGCGGCACCATCCGTTTGCACCTCGCCCGCAAAGACGCAGGCCACTTGCAGATCGCCGTCAGCGACAGCGGCGTCGGTGTTCCCAAAGACGCGCTCGCGCGTTTGTTCGAGCCCTTCTTTCAAGTTCCCCGTCAGTCACACGTCGGGCAGGGCAGCGGTCTGGGTCTCGCCATCGTCAAGGCCGTCGTCGAGGCCCACGCGGGTTCTGTCGATGTTGCTTCCGTCGAGGGGCAGGGCACGACCTTCACTGTCGTTTTGCCCGCTGAGCCGCGCGCGGCTTTGGCGGCCGAATGACAACCCGGGTTGTGATTCGTGCCGGCTGCTCCCTGCTCCCTGCTGCCTGCTGCGTTCGCCGGTTGCAGCTTGTTTCTCGCGACATCCGGTCCCGTTGAGGGTGACGGTGAGGGCGAGGGCGACGTCCTCGGCGAGGGAGAAGGAGAAGGCGAAGGGGACGCGGGAGCAGAAGGAGAAGGCGCAGAAGGAGAAGGCGCAGAAGGAGAAGGCGAAGGCGGAGAAGGCGAAGGCGAAGGCGAAGGCGCAGAAGGAGAAGGCGAAGGCGGAGAAGGAGAAGGAGAAGGAGAAGGAGAAGGCGCAGAAGGAGAAGGAGAAGGAGAAGGAGAAGGCGCAGAAGGAGAAGGAGAAGGCGCAGAAGGAGAAGGAGAAGGCGAGGGAGAAGGCCTCCCGCCAGTGACGTGTCCGCAGAACAGCAACGACGTCATCACCATCTCGCCAGATGGCGGAGCGCCGTTCGCCGTGCGCTGCTTCGACAGTGCCAACGTGCCGGTGGCGGTGAGCGGGCTCGACGGGGCGGGCAGCGGTTGGGTGCTCGTGCTCAGCGTCAGCGCCGCGGAGAGCGCGGCGGGCACGTTCGGCGGCGTCGACGCCAGCGCCAACAGCGACGTTTGGATCAGCGCCCCAGCGTTTGGTGAACCGACGGTGGTCGCCGACCCGATCGAGTCGGCGCGCAGCGCTGCGTACGCGCGGCACCCCGCCCGCGAAGTGTTGATGATCTTCAACTACGGCAACGACCGCCGCGCGATCCGGATGCCGTTCGCTGGCGAGGCGTCGCTGCTGGCCCGCCTCACTGGCGTGGGCGAGCTGGCGTCGCTGCCACCGACGACGTGGCGGGCGTTCTCGCCGGTGTTCAGCCACGTCTTCGGCGCCAGCGCCAGCTTCAGAGACGGCGTGCGGCCCACCGGCATCGTGCTCGGTGCCAATTCCGGCATCGCCAACGGGGCGGGCGCCATCGAGCTCGCGGGGCTCGGGCTCAAGGCCTGCGGCTCGCGGGCCATCACGGCGGGGGCGTGGCGCGCAAACGTTCTGCTCGCCAGCTGCGACGTGCAGCAAGCGCCGGCGTCGGCCGTCATCTTCGTGCGCTGATGACGTAGCGGCGACCGGGCATCGCGACCTTGTGGCGCGTGGGCAACCGCTGCCCGTCTTCGATCATCGGCGCGTCGGGCGCCCCGCTCATCGCCGTGTCGGCGTGATCACGGTAGGCGTCGAGGTCCATGAAGGGGATCGGTCGCGGGCCGGCGTAGCGGCCGTCGTCGGCGACGAAGAAGTCTTCCCAATGTCCCGAGAGCGCGAAGCGCGGCTGCAGCGCGCTGATGATCTCTTCGGGTTGGGCGCGCACCTGGTCCCACGTGCCCGTGCACAACAAAGCGAGGTCGACGTCGTGGTCGGCGATGACGTCGGCAGGCGGGTGACCCACCGGACCCGATGAAGGCGCGTCCTGGTAGTAGACGCGAAAGGCGGTGGCGCCT
>JANNAY010000964.1:0-3336 GCA_031384945.1 Deltaproteobacteria bacterium | reverse complement strand
CGCCTTCTACGGCTTCGACGGCCTCAACACGCGCACCGACGAGTCGGTGCCGCTGACGCCGTGCACCCTCGACGACGCCGAATTCCCTGGCGAGGTCACGCCCTCGTTCGACTACCGCGCCGAGAGCCCCGACCGCGCCATCGTCGTCGACCCGCACTTCTTCTGGCCGCCGGCGCTGACGGGCATCACCGCGGGATACACGGCGCCGACGGTGCGGTGGGGCACGACGACGATCACGGGCCTCATCGCGCAGACGATCACGTTGACGTCGCCGTGGTCGCAGACGTCGCGGCCCGAGCACCACAACTTCGGCGTGCAGCTGTTGTTCGAGCCGCGCCTCGAACCCGGGATCGATCCGGCGATCGTCGACGCGCTCGAAGCGATCGACGTGATCGCCGTGCACATCGACAGCAGCGGCCAATTTTTCGCCGTCGGCGCCAACGGCAGCATTCGACCCATCGGTGGGACGACGCTGCCGTGACCCCGACGACAACGATCGGTCCGACGCGTCGCGTTGGCTACTAATCGAACAAAGTACGCGGGTCCCATGATGGTGGATCAGCTTTGACAAGCCGATCCAGGGCATCTAGGAGCCGGCCCGGGTGGTGTTGTCCCGGAGCGATCCAGGCAGCCCCACGAGGCGACTGAGGGAATTCGTCCGGGCGTCCGGACGAGGGGAGAGTTGGCTCGATGTCTTTCGATTTCGATGATTTCGACGTGCGCGCTCGTTTTTCAGAGTTGGACGACCGCTCAGATGAGCTGCGCCAGCTGCTGCGCGACCTGCCAGATGAGCAGGCCGACTTCGACGAGCGCTGCCGCATCGCTTATATTTATCATGATTCCGCCCTTGAAGGCGCAGTCCTGACGTATCATGAACTCCGCGCCGCAGTCGACCGCAAGGTCGCCTCCGACAGCTCTTTGATCCCTACCTACCAGGAGATCAAGAACCACGCGGACGCTCTCGACGTCATCGACGCTCACTGCCGCGACGAGCTGGCCAAGAAGCAGCGGGTCAGAAACCCCAAGGTCACGGCGCAGCTCATCAACGATCTGCACGTCCTGTTGACGCGCAACCTGGTCCGCAAGGCCGGTGGCACCCTGCGCAAAGACATGCCGCTTCACCGCACCTACTTCCACGATATCTTTGAACCGGCGCAGATCGAAGCTGGCATCAAGGCCGTCTGCGAATTCGTCGACGGCGGCGACTTCCGCGCCCAGCACCCGATCAATCAGGCGTGTTTGTTCCACGCCGAATTCATGAAGGTGTTTCCGTACGCTGACGGCAGCGGCAAAGTCGGTCGCCTGATCATGAACTACTTCCTGATCCGCGCCGGCTACTTGCCTGCAGTCATTCACGCGTCTGACCGTCAGGCCTACTACGAGGCGCTCAAAGAGGGCCCCGAGTCGCTGCGCCTCATCGTCATCGAGGCGATGGAGCAGGCTGTCGACGCCGGCGTCCGCCACCTGCGCGACCGTTTGAAGACGCGTTCGGCCGTTCGCAGCCGCGTTCGCTCGTACGCTGGTTGAGCGACCGCTGATCGGCCGTGCAACGACAAAAGGGGTGCTTCGGCGCCTTTTTTGTTTCCTGTTCTGTTTGGCGACCTTCGCATCGGCCACTTGTCGTCGAGGAACACCTTGACAGCGCGCGGTGTCTGACAGAAATCGCCGCCTGTCTGTCCTCGGAGGATCCCTCGATGTCGAACGCGCCCGGATACAACCGCAACGCGAAGAAAGAGTCCGGTGGCGCCGCCATCGTCCAGGTCGTCCTCGTCGCCGGCCTCGTCGCCGCCGCCGTCTTCGGCTGGTACAAATTCTCTGGCGAAAAGAAGCGCATCGCCGACCTCGCCGTCGCCGCGAAGCAGAAGACCGAGGCCGATGACCACATCGCCCTGGCCGCTGCCACCAAGCTCTTCGACGAGATCGACCCGACGGGCGCGAAGCAGCTCGAAGACGACGGCATCCTCGTCGCCATGGCCGAGATCGAGGCCCAGCTCTACCAGGCGTATGGCGACCCTGCGGCCAAGCCGAAGGCCGAGCGCCTCGTCGGCATCGCCAAAGACCGCGACCTCAAGAAGGCCGAGCGCTACGCCGCCGAGGCCTACCTGCTGCTCGGCGACGGCCGCGCTGCCGAAGCCGAAGCCATGCTGACCGACATCGTCGTCACCAAGGGCGCCCGCCACGCGAAGCTGCTGCACGCGCTGGCTGTGGCCAAGCTTGCCCAGGGCAAGGCCAAAGACGCGGTCACCACCGCCGTCGAAGGCCAGAAGCTCTCCACGCAGCTCGTGCGCCTGCCCATCGCTGAAGGCGACGCCTACCTCGCCTTGGGCAACTACGCCGGCGCTGCCAACGCCTACAACAAGGCGAAGAAGCTCAACCCCGACCACCTGCGCCCGCGCACGGCCATCACCATCGTCGCTGCCGTCTCGCGCCTCGGTAAGCCCGAGCTGCTGCAGGGCGAGATGGACCGCTTGCTCCAAGAGGCTGGCGACGCCGCGCCACCGCGCGTGAAGGGCTTCATCCAGTACGGCAAGGGCGAGATCTTCCTCGTCGACAACAAGGCGAAAGAGGCGCTGGCGATGGCCGACGCTTCGCTGGCGACCGATCCGGGTCAGGCCGCCACCCTCGCGCTGCGCGGTCGCGCCCTGGCCAAGCTCGGCAAGGTCGACGACGCCAAGAAGTCCTTCGACGAAGCCCTCACGGCGCAGCCGTCGTCATTGCCCATCGCCAAGCAGGCCGCGCTCGTCTTGAAGCGCGCTGGCAAAGAGAAAGACGGCGTCGCCTACCTGCAAAAGGTCGTCGCATCGAACCCCGAGAACGGCATGGCCCATGCCGAGCTCGCCATCGTCATGGCCGCCACCGGCGACGCTGCCGGCGCCACCAAAGAAGCCGAAGAAGCCGTCGCCAAGCTCGGCAACGCCCACGACCTCGCCGTCTTCTCGAAGGCCCGCGCGCTGCACGCCAACAAGAAGCTCCCCGAGGCCCTCGAGGTCTACAAAGAGGCCCTCGGCTACCACGGCAACCCCGACTGGCCTGAGCTGTACTTCGCCCTCGGCGACCTCCGCTTCGACGAGAAGAATTGGGATGAGGCCATCGGCGCCTACGAGTCCGCCATCAAGTTCTGGGACAAGCAGGGCGGCAGCATCGACGACGTCGCCGACGCCTGGGAAGCCATCGGCAAGTCCACCCAGGGCATGGGCGGCAAGAAGGCCAAGGGCGCCAAAGAGTTCTTCGACAAGGCCGACGCGCTCCGCAAGGGCAACAAGGCCTGAGGTGAGACGCCCGGACGCCTGTCCGGCTGTGTCAGAACGAAAGAGGCGGCCACGTGGCCGCCTCTTT
>JANNAY010001453.1:0-4072 GCA_031384945.1 Deltaproteobacteria bacterium | reverse complement strand
CGAGCGCCAGCGGCTTAATGCCGGGCTCGGGAAAACGGTTAAACGCGTCGCCGGAGTCGTTGTCGCGGGAGTCGTCTGCGCAACGTGAAAATTCTGCGCGAAGCCCGCCGCAGCATCGCCGGGGGTGCCGACGGCGTGGACGTTGCCGCCATCGACGACGACGACGACGTTGCCGGCGACGCGTTGGACGGAGCCGTGGACGACGACGACGGCGCCTGCGTCGTTGGCGACGCCGACGTAGCAGGCGTCGTCGCGGCCCGCGTTTTGGAGACCGGCCTGGCAGGCGGCGACGCGCGGAACGAGGACTGGTGACAGCGCGCGCACGTCGTGACCGGGCAAGGCGTTCTGTAAGCTTTTCAACAACTCGGCCGTGGCCGCGGTCGCTTCTTCTTCACTGACGCCGAGCGGGTCGAGCGCGGCGACGACGACGACAGGGCGCGCTTCTTCCCACACCTCGGGGGGCGCGTCGCCGGCGGGGTCGACGACGGCGGCGCACAGCAGCAGCAGCGCGATCATTTGCGGGTGCCGAGGGGTCCGCTCGACGAGAAGGGCGAGTAGCGGGCGACGGCGTCTCTGACCTTGTCGAGCGGCAGGCCAGGGCAAAGGTGGTTGTTCACGCCGACGACGTCGGCGGACATGCACAGCGCGTTGGCGATGGCTTCTTCGGTGGCGTCGATGGCGGCGCGAAAGATCGGATCGAGGTGCTCGTCGCTGAGCACGTCGAGGTGCTGCACGCGGCGCGCAGAGGTGCGCGGCAGGCGGTTGCCCGTCGAGAAGGCCAGCACGATCTCGCCGCTGCCGTGGGCGGCGCAGGTGCCGGTGCGGGCGATGCCGAGGGCGGCGCGTTTGGCGACGCGACCCAGCTGGTGCGAGACCAGCGGGGCGTCGGTGGCGACGACGACGATGATGCTGCCGTAGTCGCCGCCGCGCTTGTGCACGTGGCGGTAGTCCTGCTCGAGCAAGAGGCCGAGCGGGAGGCCGCCGAGGCGCAGGTCGACGATGCGACCGAAGTTCGCCTGGATCAAAACGCCGACGACGTAGCCGCCTTCGTCGGGCTTGAGCTGCCGTGACGACGTGCCAATGCCGCCGGCGAAGTCGAAGGCGGTCATGCCGGTGCCGCCGCCGACGCCGCCTTCGCCGACGACGCCGCCGCCGCTGGTGACGGCGCGCTGCAGCGCTTCGTGCACGTGGATGCCCTTGAGGTGTCCGCCGGCGATGTCAGACAACCAAGAGTCGTCACACTCAGCGATGACCGGAATCACCGTGTCGTGTTCTTGCCCAATTTGCGGCACTTCTTTCAGCATGTGCTCGACGACAGCCTGGTGCGCCACGCCGACGGCCAGGGTGTTTGTCAACACAATGGGGCTCTCGATGAGCCCCCATTCATTCACCTGTGAGAGACCGATCATCTCACCGGCGCCATTCAGCACGAAGCCGGCGGCGCTCATGCGCTGGTGAAAGATCGAGTCGTCGCCGCTCTGCGCCGTCGGCAAGATCGCCGTGCAGCCGGTGCGCACCGGACCCTTGCCGACCTCGAGCTTGCCGTGGCCTTGCACCAGCGTGGTGTGGCCGACGCGCACGCCTTTGACGTCGGTGATGGCGTTGTGGGGCCCCGTCTTCTGGGTGCCGAAGAACAAGCCGAGGTCGCGGGCGCGCACGCGGCCGCCTTCGCTGGTGGCGTCGACGATGGGTTCGCCTTCGGTCGTCCACGCTTCGTAGCGGGCGTCGGCGTTGCCCTTGCCCTCATTGCTCGCGGTGCTGGCGGTGTTCTTGGCGTCGGTGCTCATGTCTTCTCCGCGAGCGCGCGTTCACGACGACGAAACGCCGGCGCCATGACTTTGCCGATCAATTGTTCGTAGGTGAGTCCCACCGACTCGGCGATCAAACACAGGTCACTCCACCCCCACGTCAGGCCGGGCAGCGGGTTGGCTTCGATGAACGAAGGGCGCCCCTGCGCGTCGAGGCGGACGTCGATGCGGGCGACATCGCGGCAGCCGAGGGCGCGCCAGACGCCGACGACGACGTCTTCGATTTGCTTCTTCAATGCATCATCAATCTTAGCCGGTTTCTCGTACGTGATCTTCTTGGTCCAATCGAGCTTGTCCTCGAAAGCGTAGATCTGATGGGGCACATCGGGCGCCGTATACACGATCTCCATCGGCGACAGCACCTCGGGCCTGCGCCCATCGTCAGGATGGCCCAGCACGCCGACGGTGAACTCACGCCCCGGCAAGAATTCTTCGACAAGAATGGGCTGGCGGTACTTGGCGTACAACTCTTTCACGATGGCGCGCAGCCCGGCCTCGTCGGACACCACGCACTTCGGCAGCACGCCCTTGCTCGAGCCCTCGGCGTTCGGCTTGGCGATCAACGGAAACTCCAACGGGCGCCCGCCGAGACCGAACGCATCGAGGGGCTCGTCGCCGGTCATCAACGTCGAGCGCGGCGTGCGCACGCCGGCGCCGGCGACGATGTGCTTGGCCACCTGCTTGTCGAGGCCCGAGCCCATGGTCGCGGCGTCAGAGCCCGTGAAGGGAATGCCCAACATCTCGCAGATGGCGGGCACGTGCGCCTCGCGGCCGCGACCGTGCTGTCCTTCAGAGAGGTTGAAGACGAGGTCGACGTGCGCAGCCGGCAGCGCGGTGACGAATTCGGCGGTGGCTTCGAGCTTGACGACGTCGACGCCCTGAGCAGCGATGGCGTCGGCCAACTTCTGAATGGTCGCGGCGCTGTCGTATTCGGCGTCGCTGTCGTCGTCGGCGGCGGAGTGGGCGACCTTGCGCTTCAGGTTGTAGGCGAGGCCGACCTTCAACTTCTTCGGCGTCACCACGGCGCCCTTCAACGGCTTGCGATCGAGGATCTTGTGGCGAATGGCGGCGGACTCGACGACGGCGCTCAAGACGTCACGCGTCTCGGTGAGCCCCGAGAGCGCAGCTGACAGGTAGATGCCAGCGCCGGGCTCGAGCGACGGCAGCGCGTTGATCTCGAGAAAGGTGATGTTGCCGTGGTCGTCGACGCGCCAGTCGATGCGGCCGAGGTCGCGCACGCCGAGCACGTCGTAGACGACCTTCGACCACTTCTGCAGGTCGGCCGCCGTCGACGCCGACACCGGCGCCGGCGCCTCGACGAAGACGGCGTCTGACGACACGCACTTCAGCTCGTAGTCGTAGATGGTGTATTTTCTCTTGCCGATGATCGCCTCATCAAAGCGATATGAGCAAGGCGAGAGCACGCCGTGGGTTTGTGGTGAGCCTCGCTCGAGAAAGGGCACCACCACATCGCGACCGATGATAAACTCTTCAACCAAGAGTCCGGTGGTATAACGAGACAACAAATCGGTAACCAGCGCCTCGAGCTCGATGCGGTCTTCGACGACGCTCTTGGTGGTGATGCCTTTGCTCGAGCCCTCGAAGTTGGGCTTGGCGATGACGGGAAAGCGCAGCTCGCGGCAGTGCTCGAGGTCGCTCAGCGTGTCGACAAAGGCCCAGCGCGGCGTCGGCACACCGGCCTTGTGCACCAACATCTTGGTCAGCTGTTTGTCGAGCGTGACGGCGCAGACCCAGGCGTCGCTGCCGGTGAACGGCAGGTGCAGCTGATCGAAGAGCGCGGGCCAAAACGCCTCGCGAAAGCGCCCGTGGTGTCCTTCGGCGGTGTTGAAGACGAGATCGGGCGCGATGCGCTCGAGCCGCGCCGCCAGCGACGACACGCTGCCGTGGCCGACGTCGACGCATTCGACGTCGTGGCCGAGGCCGCCGAGGGCTTGTGCGATGGCGTCGACGGTCTCTTGCCGATCAAACTCGGCCTGGCTCTCGTCGTCGTGGTCGGTCTGCAAATTGTGAGTGAACGCGATGCGCATGGGTGCGCGAACACTGCATGCCAGCCATCGTCGTCGTCAAATCGCAGAGAGCCCTTCTCCTTCTCCTTCTCCTTCTCCTCCTACCCGTAGCGGCAACGATGCCGCGTCAACGCGACAATGATTGAGCCGCGCCCACGGGCTGAGCATTCGTCACTTCTCTCACCGAAGCGGGCCTCATGAATGTGGCGCCCCCTGCCCATGGCCGCGGTCGTGACG
>JANNAY010001430.1:0-1788 GCA_031384945.1 Deltaproteobacteria bacterium | reverse complement strand
TAAAGAAGCTTTAACAGGCAGCGACGACGCGGGCGGCGCCGCCTTCTGCGCCGACGGCGCCGGCACCTCGCGCAGGCGAAACACGCGGCGCGTCGACACGTCGGTGACGTGGATCGAATTGTCTTCTTTGATGTCGCACATCACGTTGGCGATGGCCTCGTGGCCCTCGCCAAGGTTCGACAGCCCGGTGCGCAGCGCGCCGATCCAGTTCGGCGCCTCGACCGTGAGCGTGATGTTGGGGTTGCCGGCGTCTTTCGCCGGCAGGAAGACTTCGAACCACACCATGGCGTTGGTCCTAGCAGCAGGCCGGGTCGACGTCGACCGCGCCGCCGCCGGCCAAGTCGACGTAGGCTGCGCCATGGCCGAACGCGTCTACGAGATGCTCTGGGATTGCGCGGCCTGTGGAACGGTCGGGCTGCTTGGCAAGAGCCAACGCCGCTGTCCCAACTGCGGCTCTCCGCAAGACGTCGCCAAGCGCTACTTCCCAAAGCCCGGCGAAGAGGTCGCCGTCAGCGGCCACAAATTCGAAGGCGCCGACTGGCACTGCGAGGCCTGCACCACGCCCAACGGCGCGTTGGCGGCATTTTGTCAGAACTGCGGCAACCCCAAAGACGGCAACAAAGCTGCCGCGGTCAAAGCCGACCGGATCGTCAAGAACGGGCAGTTGCAGGCCGCGCTCGCGTCGCCGGCGGTGCCGAAGAAGACGTCGTTGCTGCCGTTCGCCATCGGCGGCGTCGTGCTCATCGTCGGCTTCATCACAGCTGCGCTGTTCTTGATCAAGCACGACGCCACCGTCGACGTCATGTCGCACCAATGGAGTCGGGTGGTCGACATCGAGCGCTACGACGCCGTGCGCGAGTCGGCGTGGTGCGATTCGCTGCCGAGCGCCGCGTACAGCGTGTCGCGCTCGCGCGAGGTTCGCTCGCACAAGCAGATCCCCGACGGGCAAGAGTGCCACGACCGCCAGACCGACCGCGGCGACGGCACCTTCGTCGTCAAGCAAGAGTGCAAGACCAAGTACCGCGACGAGCCCATCTACGACGACAAGTGCAGCTACAGCGTCGACAAGTGGCACAAGCAACGCGAGGCGGTGGCCCAGGGCGGGCTGACGCAACAGCCGGCGTGGCCGGCGCTGCGGTTGTCGGCTGTGTCGGGGCGCGGCGCCGAGCGCGAAGGATCGCGGCGCGAGAAGTATTCGCTGACGCTGCGCGAGGCGAAGAACGCCAAGACGCACGAGTGCGACTTTCCGGAAGCGAAGTGGCGCGCCATCGCCGACCGTTCGCGGCACACGCTGCAGGTGCGACTCATCGGCAGCGCCGTTTGCGACACGCTGAAGTAGGGTGACGTCGTCGTGACTTCGAAAGACAGCCTCGATCTCGCCGCCACGTTGCGGGCCGTTGGCGCCGAAGAAGAACTTTCCGACGAGGATGTCGTAGCCGGCTTCCTTCGCCTTCGTCTCGGTGAGGCCGACGTTCGCGATCTCGGGGTCGGTGAACGCGCCGCCGGGCATCGCTTTCACGTCGTAGCCTGCGCCCTTGTGTCCCGCGATCACTTCCGCGGCGACCTCGCCCTGCTTCATGGCGCGGTGCGCGAGCAGCGGGCTGCCGGTGCAGTCGCCGATCGCGTAGAGGTGTGGAACGTTGGTGCGGAGTTGCGCGTCGATCGGGATGAATCCCTTCGCGTCGAGCTTCACGCCCGCCTTGTCGAGGCCGATGTTCTCCGTGTTCGGGCGGAAGCTGACCGCGACCAGCACCTTGTCGACGGTCATGGTGGTGGCCTTGCCGTCCG
>JANNAY010001428.1:0-2829 GCA_031384945.1 Deltaproteobacteria bacterium | reverse complement strand
CGTCACGAGCGCCGCCGCGGACAGCGGGGCTGACATCGTGCGCGCCAAGCTGCACGAGGTTGAAATTGAGCGCTGGATGGACGGGCTGGCTGCGCACACGGCCCGCACGACGCATGTCCCGCTGTCGCGCCAAGCCGCCGTGTGTTTGTCCTCGCCACCGATGGGTCTGCCGTCGATTCGCATGGAAAAGATATACACTTCTTTTCGCTACCGGTGCCCACCATTCACGAACTTGTAAGTCGCCCTTACAAGTTCACCCGGCCGCTCCAGCCACGCCGACCAACTCGGCGACAACATCGACAGCGCTGCGAAGTGGAACGCGACCGCTGTCGAACTCGTCGCTCGCCGGCCACGCCAAGCACCACACGCGGTCACCGTCGCGGTCGTAGGTCAGTTCGCAGAAGGCGAGCACCACGAACGCCTCTCGCCACTGCTGTGCGACGACAAGGCGGACCATGGCGGAATGGTGTTCGTGGTCGTCGCGGATGGTCATGGCTCGCTCCGGTGGAGCGACGTCGACGCTGGCCGACTTTGCCTTCTTCAGCCTGTCCGGGCGAAGCCCGTCCCCACGACGCCCTTCCCTCCTGCGCGGGATGCGGCAGCGTCGTCGTTCCATGGTCAAGAAGCTCAAGGCCCCGCCGCTCCGCGTACGCGACCTGCTCGTCGACGCCACACCCGCGCAGCTCGCCGCCCGGTGGAAGAACCGACCCGGCGTCATCGACGACCTCTTCGCCTGGGTCTTCGACGACGACGTCGACGACGACCGCGTCCGCTACAGCGCCGCCGCCGTCTTGTGCCACCTCGGGCAAGAGAAGCCCCTCGTCGCCGAGTGGATCGACCTCATGGCCGACATCGACGAGGAAGGCGAAGACCACGAAGACGACGACGCCGTCGATGCTGTCGCCGTCGTCCTCGGCGACCACGCCGACCCCGCCGTCGTCGGACCAATGCTGCTCGAGCTGCTCGAAACCACCCTCGCCGAAGGCGCGCCGCTCTTCTGCTGGCGCCTGTTTCTCGAGCCGCTGGCGCGCTTCGCCGCGCGGGGTTGGCGCGACGAGCGCACGTGGTCGTGGCTCGAGCGGCTGCGCGTCGACGAGCCCGACCGCTGGTGCAGCTTCGTCAACGGCTACGGCGACCCGCGCGCGATCCCGTTTCTCGAAGCGATCATCGATGCCCACGCCGCTGCGCTCGACGACCTCGAGCACCTCAGCGACGACGACCGCGTCGTCGTCGAGGCCCTCGCGAGCCGCGCGTCTCTCGATGCACCACCGCGCGCCGTCGACGTCGAGCGCTTGGCGCGGCTCGATGCCTGGCACGCCGCGCGCGCCGCCCTTCGTTAGCCGAGCTGCCTCGGACCCGCCTGCTCCGGCGCCTCTGACTGGTCGCCGTGGACGGCCTCGCGCACGATCCGCTCTGTCACCGCGTCGAGGTGCTTCGTGAGCTCGTCGCTGATGGCGAGGTAGGTCGGCCACAACGTCTGGTCGCAGAAGCCCTTCGACACCATGAGGTTCACCGACGAGTAGCGCTGACCCTTGTTGCGGTACGGCTTGAGCCCGTAGCGACGGGCGAGCGCGAGAAACACGCGGCGCGAATAGGGGCTGTCGAAGCGAAAGCGAAACTCGATGGGCGGGTCCGTCGCCTCGACCCTCTTCAACCGCGCGCGGATGGCGTCGGCGACGTTGGCGGCGGCGTCGCGTTCGCCGTCGGTCGTGGCGCCGGCGTGCAGCGCTTCGATCTTCTTCAGCTTGTCGAAGAGGCGGGCTTCAAGGTCATCCACGCCCGCGGGGCTGCCACGGTGGCAGCTGCGTGAGAAGGCGCTCGACCGTTTGGCGGGATCGCCGAGAGGTTCCTCTTGCATCGTGCACGGATTCCGCACGACCATGGGGATTCAAGGGGTCCTACAACATGAAATTTCATCTCGCGGCGGCTGCGCTGTTGCTGTGTTCTCTGCTCGCCTGCGGTGACCGTGTCGATGTTGGCGTCGACGTCGACGAAGCTGCCTCTGTCGAAGAGGCCGTCTACAGCAACGGCACCGATGATGGCGTCGCATCGTTGAAGTCCGTCGGGCTCGGCACTGGCCGAACCCTGTCGCTCACCGTGGCGAATGGCGTGAACCGCGTCGTGAACCACTACGCGCAGCTTTTCTTGCAGATCAACCCCGGCGCGACGACGGCGACTGTCGCTTCGGGCGTCAACGGCCAGAGCGGCGATGCCCACACGTTTGCCGCCGGCGACCTCGTGATGATCCACCGCTTCGCCGGACAGACGGCGCCAGCGTCGGCGAACGATCCGGGCAACGCGGTGATCGATGCTGGCGTGGCCGGCTACTACGAGTTCGCGCGCCTCGTGAAAGGCACCACGGCCACAAACCTGGTCTTTGCCGAGCCGTTGACGACGACGGTTGCGCTGCCCGCGTTCGATACGCAGGTGGTGTTCGTCCCGGAATTCACCAACGTTACGATCGACGCGCTGGGTCGAATCGTCGGCACCCCCTTCGACGGGCGCAAGGGCGGCGTCGTCGTGTTTCTCGCGTCGGGCAACCTGATCGTGAACGGGCAGGTGAGCGCCGACAGCATCGGCTTCCGCGGCGGCATTCAAGAAGGCCCCATCAGCGCCGCTGGTTGCACGGCCCTCGACGGCACCTCGGTCGGTGGCGGCGCGACAGCGGGCGGCGCGCACAAAGGCGAAGGCATCACCAACGGCGTGTTCAGCGCGTCGACAAATGCCCCGTCTGCGAACTACGGCCGCGGCAACCGTGGCAACGGCGGCGGCGGCGGCGACTGCAGCGAAGCCAACGGCGGCGGCGGCGGCAACGGCGGGCGCGGCGGC
>JANNAY010001411.1:0-4283 GCA_031384945.1 Deltaproteobacteria bacterium | reverse complement strand
CTTGCATGCGAACAAGACCCTCGACAAAGAGGTCTTCTAACCTGACGAACGCGCCGGCCTCAGAGACGCCGGTGACGACGGCAGGGTGCACCTCGCCGACACGGTCTTTCATCAACCAGCAAGCATGCAATTGGCTGATGGCCCGCTCGAGATCTGAGGCTTTGCGCTCTTGCTCAGACGACAACAGCGCGATGTCTTCGAGCTCGGCGATGAGGCCGTCATCGCCGCCTTCGACCGACTTCTTCTTCTTCTTGCCGCCGCCGCCGATGCGCTCGCGCAACAAGCGGTGAACGATGAGGTCGGGATAGCGCCGAATGGGCGAGGTGAAATGCAGATACGCGTCAGAGCCGAGGCCGTAGTGGCCGACGTTGTCGACGGCGTAGCGGGCCTGCTTCATCGAGCGCAGCAACAGCATGTCGAGCGCCGCACGGGCCGGATGGGCACCGAGCGCGTTCAACAACGCCATCAGCGCGTCAGACGAGGTGACGTCGTCGAGGATGGCCTTGGGCAGCTTCTGCCCCGTCGCCAACAACGTCGGACGCGCCAGGTTCAAGAAGCGCTCGAGCTTCTCTTCGTCGGGCACTTCGTGAATTCGATAGATGCAGGGAAAATCTTGCTCGTCGAAGAAGCGCGCCGAGGCCTCGTTGGCGGCGATCATCAGGTCTTCGATGAGCTTGTGCGAGAAGGCGCGATCGAGGTGGCGCAGGCCGGTGGGCTCTTTGCGCACGTCGAGCTCGACGACGATCTCGGGCAGCTCGAAGTCGAGGGCGCCACGGCGAGACCGAGCGGCGCGCAAGCGACGGGCTGCGTCGGCGAGGCAGCGCAGCGAGGCCTTCACCTCATCGGTGAGCTCGGCCGTCGTCTGCGTCGCCTCTTTGGGCTGCGGCGGAACAGTGTACGGTTCTGCCTTGCCTTCTTCTTCGTCGAGAAAGCGCTGCACCAGCGAATAGGTGAGCCGCGCCCGCGACTGCATCACGCCGAAGGCGAATTTTTCGCCGGTGACGGCGCCATTTTCGTCGACGACGAATTCGCAGACGGCGCAGAGACGCGGCACGCGTGGTTTGAGCGAGCACAGGCCGTTGCTCAAGGCCTCGGGCAACATCGGCACCACACGGCCTGGATAATAAATCGACGTCGCGCGACGCCGTGCTTCTGCATCAAGGGGTGAGCCGTTCGTGACGTAGTGCGAGACGTCGGCGACGCAGACGACGACGTCGTAGCTGCCCTTCTTTTTCTTGCTGGGGGCGGCGTAGACGGCGTCGTCGAAGTCTTTGGCGGTCTCGCCGTCAATGGTGACGATCGGCAGGTCGCGCAAATCAAGGCGGCCGGCGATGTCGTCTTCGCCAGGGTCTTCGCCGTGTGATTCGGCTTGTTTGACGGCTTCGGCGGGAAAGGCGCGAATGACGCCGGCGCCGACGATGAGGCGCTCGATCTCGACGTCGAGGGCGCCCTTCTCGCCGATGCGGCGGATGACGATGCCCTCAGAGGGGTTCGTCTGCGTCGGATAGACCGCGATCTGCACTTCGACGACGTCGCCGTCTTTGGCCAGGTCGCCTTTTCTGTGCGGGTCTTCTTGAATGCGCATCGGGCCCGTGAGCACGTTGTCGTCGACCTCGAGCCACGCCCGGCGTCCGTAACGACGATCGTGCTCGGTGCGCAGCGTTCCGGTGACCGTCTGGCGGCGCCGTTCGATGACTTCGACGATGACTGCGACTGAGCCTTTGTGGCCCTTTTCAATGCGCGCCAGCGCCCGATCGCCGTCGACGACCGACTTCAATTCCTGCGGGGGGATGAAGCCATCTTTGTAGTTTTTGTCATCGGGAACGAACCATCCCACTCCCGAAGCTTTGCGCTGCACCGTGCCGGGAATGCCCTGTCCCTTCACGGGCGCAGAGCCGTGGACGAAGCGCCGCCCCTCCATCTGGACGGCCAATCCGTCGTCGACGAGGCCGCGCAAGACCGCGCGGATGTCACCGCGATCGTCTGCGCCAAGGCCCAGCTCTCGCGAGATGTCTTTGGCCTTCAAGGGGCGTCCAGATGCCTCTTTCAAGACGGCGAGGACACGATCGGGCGTCAGGATCTCTGGCATCGAAACACTCCGAAACGCGCGGGACTTGAAAGCAGACAAGTGGAACCGCGGAGCCACCGGCCCCGCCGACGCCGAAAGCGGCGCCGACGAAGTTGTCGACGACGAAGAAGAAAAAAACAAGCTGCGTCTGATTCAGGCTTCCAATCCGGTCGGTAGGTGCGGTATTGCTGTCACAGATTGGCGCGAGACCCGTGGCGGTTTTGCAGATGTCCAGAGCTCTCCGCGAGGGGCGCCAGGTCACCTGCTCCGACGAGGAAGACGCGAAAATCGAGACCAGACCGTCCGCATCACCTCTGAATCTGCACTGAAAGGAATTCCAACATGGCCAAGGCCTCAAAGAAGCCCAAGGGCGCGCCCCGCGCGGGCAAGCGTCTTTCCTACAAAGATCTCCAGATCGCGTACCTCTCAGATGGCGTGAACGCCGTTGAGAAGCTGCTCAAAGACGGCAAGGCCTCGCGCGGCGCCGTTCGCAAGGCGCTCGACGCGCTTCGCCAGCAGGGCGCGGCCGCCGCGACCCTCGACGACTTCGTCAAGACCCACATCGGCCAGGGCCGCCGTGGCCGCTCGGCGCCGCTCGTCGGCACCGACCGCACCTACCGCGCGCAGAAGCTCAACACGGGCTCGCCGTTCCTCCGCCTCCCCCTCGAGGCCCTCGGCGTGAAGAAGGGCGGTCTCGTCACCGTCCGCTTCGAGCGCGACCGCATCGTTGTCACCAAGGTCTGAGACCTTCGCGACACGAAAGAAACACGCGGGCAGCAATGCCCGCGTTTTCTTTGGGCACTACGGCCGCGGCGTCCTGCGCGCCAATCCTTTTGCTATCGAAGCGCATGCTCTCTCTGCTCTTCGCGATTGCGGCTGCGGCTTCGTCTCCATCGACCTTCGACGCGGTCGACTACGGCTTCGCCGAGAACGAGCGCGATGTCGTCGTCGGCGGCGTCCGGCTGCGTTTGTTGGAGAGCGGACCCAAAGACGGCGAGCGCGTTCTCTTGTTGCATTGCTTCGGGCTGTCGTCGCAGGTGTGGCGCGAGGTGATGCCCGCTCTGGCCAACGCCGGCTTCCACGTCGTCGCCTACGACGCCCCCGGACACGGCAAGAGCGACAAGCCCACCCGGGCGCTCACGCTCTCGCACCTCGGCGACGTCGCCGACGGCGTGCTCGACGTCATCGGCTGGCCCGACGCCCACCTCGTCGGCAACTCGATGGGCGGCGGCACCGCGCTGAGCGTGGCCCTCGATCACCCTGCGCGGGCGCGACGGCTGGTGCTCGTCGACGCCGCTGGGCTCGACCTCAAGGCCTGGTACGGGCCGTTGTGGCGCTCCCTCGACGCCAAACAAGCAGCCGGCGCCGCCGACTGGATCTGGGGCGTCGTCTACGACCTCGCCGTCGAGAAGCGCACGCCGCTGGTCGAGCGCGTGAAAGACGAGCTGTTGTCGACGCGGCACGATCCGCAGGCCGCGCGCGCCACCGCCAACTTCAAGAGCGTCGTCGACAACCTGCTGGCCATCGATCGCGGCCCCGAGCTCGGCCGCGTCAAGAGCCGCACCCTCGTCGTCACCGGCGCCCACGACCGCCTCGTCGACCCTGCCGTGTCAAAGCAGCTGGCCGATGGCATCCACGGCGCCGCGTTCGTCGTCTACGACGACATCGGCCATCTGCCGCAGCTCGAAGACCCGCAGCGCTTGAGCGACGACATTGTCGCGTTTCTAAGACAACCTGAGCCGCCGTCGACGTCGTTGGCGGCCCGCTGAACCCCTGAGGAGCGCCACCATGTTCGAGAGCATCGCCAAAGAATTCATCACCTCCGCCGTCGCTGGCGAAGCCGTCGAAGCGTTGAAGAAAGAAGCTGGGCTCGATCACGCGACCGCGACCAGCGCGCTGTCTGCGACGGCGCAGGGCGCGGCCGACGCCGTCAGCGAAGGCGGCATCAGCGGTGCCGTCGGCGGCCTGCTCGGCGGCGGCGTCGCTGGCGCCCTCGGCGGCCTCTTCGGCGGCAGCCCCGCCGGCGGTGGCGACGCGGGCGGCCTGCTCGGCGGCCTGCTCGGTGGTGGTGGCGGCGCATCTGCTGCAGCGGGTCTGCCCCCGGCCGTCGTCGACAAGATCGCGGCGTTCGTGGCCGAGAAGACCGGCCTCGACGAGATGAAGGCCAAGATGGCCGTCAACGTCGTGCTGCCGAAGGTCATGGCCTTCGTCAAAG
>JANNAY010001396.1:0-17582 GCA_031384945.1 Deltaproteobacteria bacterium | reverse complement strand
GCCTCGAGCGCGGCCGACAAGAGCCCGCCGCCCGCCGGCAGATCGAGGCGGTAGACGAAAGCGCGGCCGCTTTCGTCGATGTCGGCGTCGCAGGCGTAGTGGGCGGCGGCGAATCCGGCGGCGTCTCTGGTGTCGCGTTCGTCGTGAAAGGCGAATTCGTCGACGACGATGGGGTCGTCAAAGGTGCCGATGCCTTCGACTTCTTCTTCTCCTTCTCCTTCTCCTTCTCCTTCTCCTGCTTCCTCTCCTTCTCCTTCGCCGACGTCGCCTTCGTTGTCGACGACGACGCTGATGGGGGCCACGCAAGCTGCGGTGACGACGACGAAAAGAGAAACACTGAACCGCATGGTCATCATTTGGCAGGCCCCTCGCGCAAAGACAAGCGACCCGTTGTGACACGCATCAGGGCAGTTGGAGGTCAGCCTGTTCACCGAGGGCGGCTGCCCGGTGAAACGCGCGGCGCAGCGCTTTGTTCCGCGCGAGCACGCCGCTGCGCGTCGGAGAGACTGTGTTGCTCAAGAGCACGTAGGCGCGGCCGGCGTCGATGTCGAGCCACAGCGAGGTGCCAGTGAAGCCGAGGTGCCCGACGGCGCGCGCCCCCAGCGCATCACCCGTCGATCCGCCGGGTGTGGCCTTGTCGAAGCCGAGGCCGCGCTCGCCGGGCGCAAACGCAAAGCGCGCCAACGTCGACGACGCATCGCGCAAGGCGCGCAAGAAGAAGACGGCGCTGTCGACCACGTCGTCGACGGCGCCGAAGAGGCCGGCGTGTCCGGCGACGCCGCCCATGGCGTAGGCGTTCTCGTCGTGCACCTGTCCGTGCATCGCGCGACGTCGCCACGGGCAACGCTCGGTGGCGGCGACGTGGGGCACCGCGGCGTGAAATCCGTCTCGCCACAAGCGCACGAAGCCCGGGCCCGATGACGCACGGGCGAACAGCTCGTCGAGCGGATCGCCCAGGCGCTCTTCGAGCAGCGCGCCCAGGGCGATGAAACCGAGGTCGCTGTAGACGGTGCGCGCGCCGGGTGCTGTCTCGACGGGCGTCGACAACACGGCGTCGACGACGACGTCGCGGCCAGCGCGCACGCCGGTGACGCCGTGGCGCTCGGCGAGCTCGAAGAAGGGCTTGTGCGCGGGCAGTCCGCCGGTGTGCTGCAGCAGGTGCGCGACGGTCACGCCCGGCC
Source organism: Deltaproteobacteria bacterium (assembly GCA_031384945.1). Lineage (GTDB taxonomy): Bacteria > Myxococcota > UBA727 > UBA727 > VGSZ01 > VGSZ01. Next base: position 16,401 of record JANNAY010001396.1, on the reverse strand, counting down.
ACCGGGGGAACGGCACCTCGTCGAGGGCGAGGGCCTCGTCGTCGATGGCCTGGGCCACCAGCCGCGTCGTGCACAAGAGCTTGGTCAGCGACGCGAGGTCGAAGACGACGCGCTCGTCGACGACCGCGACGTCGCCGCCTTCGTCGACGGGGAAGCGGTGGCCAGCGACGAAGACGTCGCGGTCGCCGCCCTCGTCGACGACAGCTGCGACGGCGCCGGGGGCGAAGCCGCGCGAAGTCGCTTGCTCGAGCACCTGCTGCACCGCGACGCGTCGCTCTCCCCGCTCTTCGGTGGTCGCTGTCGTCACGCCGCGCTCACGACAAAGGCGCCGCCCTCGACGACGACGACGCGGCCCAGCGGCAGCGCGAGGTTGGGCGCCTCGTGTCCACAGGGCAGCCCGCTCCACACCGGCACGCCGAGGGTGGCGAGGCGTTCGACGACGACAGCGAGGCCCGTGGGCGCCGCGTCGCGGCCGAACGATCCCTTGCCTGTGGGCTCTTCGCAGTCGGTGAGGTGGCCAACGACGACGCCAGCGACGCCGTCGAACACGCCGGCCTGCAGGCATTGGGTCAACATGCGGTCGAGGCGGTAGGGGCGCTCGCCGATCTCTTCGATGACGACGACGTGGCCGCGCAGGTCGGGCTGCTGCGGCGTGCCACACAGCGCGGCGAGCACGCAGAGGTTGCCGGCGAACAGCGGTCCTTTCGCGCTGCCCTTCGACGCCCCCGCCACGTGCTGCTGCAAGCGCGCGAACGAGAAGCCGCCGCCCGACGAAGAGAGCGCGCCAGCGACGACGTTGACGACGTGGGCGACGCTGTCGTCGCCTTCGTTGGCGATCGATGTGCAGAGCGGCCCGTGGATGCAGCGCGCGGCGTGTCCTTCGTTGTGCAGGCGCGCGAACAGCGCGGTGACGTCAGAGAAGCCGACCAGCAGCGGCAGCTTCGCGGGGATCGTCAGGCGGTCGACGATGCGCGTGAGGCCGTAGCCGCCACGGGCGAACCAGACGACGTCGACGCCATCGCGCTCGTGTGAAGCGACGGCGGCGTCGACGGCGGCGACGCGTTCGTCGTCGCTGCCGTTCAAGTACGCGTGCGAGCCGAGCGCGACGTCGTGGTCGTCGACGTCGAAGCCAGCGGCGCGCAAGACAGCGACACCGTTCGCCAATTTCTCAGCGGGGAACGGGCTCGAAGCACCAACGACGCGAACGCGGGTCATCGACCAGCGACTAACGCAACACGAGCGGAATCTCGAGGTCGGCGGCCTCGGTGGGCGGCGCGAACTTCCACCGCTTGGCGGCCTTGGTGATGCAGCCGCCGAGGCCCGAGGCGTTGACGACGGCGTCGTTGAACTTGGCGACGTCGACGACGCCCTTGACGTTGATGGCGACGGTCATGCGCACCTTGCCGGGCAGGTCTTCGTTGCGCTTCATCGCTTCATCGACGCAGGTCTGGATCGCGGCTTGTCCATCGCGCACGACCTTCGACGCGTTGTCGGCGTCGATCGTGGTGCCGGCGACGCTGGGCGTCTCGATGGTGGCCTTCGGTCCGGTCGGGCCGCCCTTGCCTGTGCCGAGCGCCTTCTTGATCTCGTCCGACGTCGGGCCGGTGCCCATGACGATCATGCCGTTGTCGTCGATCGTGCCTTTGCGTCCGATGTCGCCGCCAGCGCTCTCGCCGCCGGAGCCGAAAGCGTCTTTGAGGTCAGCGTCGCTGACGGTTTTGCCTTCGGCTTTGGCTTTGGCGATGCGCTTCTTGGCGATGGTCTTCTTCACGTCGCGCACGCACTTGTCGGGGTCGGGCATCAGCTTGCACCGCAGCGTCGGATCGCCGCCGCCCTCTTCGCCCCACTCGTTGGTCGGCTCGATGGGAGCGTCTTTGATGCCGGTGCTGACGGCGACGGCGTTCACGACGTTCTTCAAGCCGAGAATGTCGAGCTGGTAGTCGACAGCGCACAACAAGACGAAGCCGAGGACAGCGAAGACGGCGACGCCAGCGTAGAGCTTCTGCTTTTTGGCGCGGTTGTGCAGGCCAGCTTGCATGATGAACACCCGCGTCGACTCGCGCGGTGCGTTGTCGCCGCCGATGCCGGGCTGCCCCTGAATCGCGGCGAAGGGATCGCTGGTGACGGGGCCGAGGTTGTTTTGCTGCGGCTGCTGCTGTGACTGACGCTGCGCGCGTGCTTGCTCGAAGTTGATGAGCTCGCCGCCGTCTTCAGACGGCGGCGGCGGCGGCGCCCGCTTCGGCGCGGGGCCGTCGGCGACGATGGCGGCGAACTCGGCGAGGTCTTTGAGGCGCGTCCACGACGGTAATTGGTCGTGCCAGAGGTAGGTGCGGTCGGTGATCTTGCCGTCTTTGAAGAGCCGCACGATGTCGGCGGCCTTGGCCGGACCGTGCTGCTTGCCCTTGATGGCGACGTACCAGTCGTGGTCGTTCGACGCCGCCGCCCGCTGCGGCGCCTGTTGCTGCTGTTGGTGCGGCTGCTGCTGCGGCGGCAACGACACCGACGGATTCGTGGCCATCGCAGGCGAAGAAGCCGCGCCGCCGATGGCGGCCATGGCGGCCTCGCGCTGCTGCGGAACGGCGAAGCCCGAAGCCTCGCCCTGCACCGTCGGAATTTGCTCGCGAACGACGATGATGTTGCCGCAGGTCTTGCAGCGAATCTTGAGGACCTTGCCCTTCACCTTCTCGTCGCCAATCGAGTAGCGCGTCTGGCAGCGTTCACAGGAGAACTTCATCGGGACCCCAACGGCGAACGTGACGACGAAAAAACCGATCTCCACCCTAGCAACGCGCGTCGTCCCCCGTCGATCTCCGCGGTCCTTGTCGTCCGGTTCGCGCGATTGACATTTGTGTCAATGTGGCTGAGCGTCGGACATGCACGACGACCTGCACGACGACGAGCTGCGCCAATTCCGCAAGTCCTTCCAGAAGTTCGTGCAGGCCGAGCTGGTGCCGCACCACGACCGGTGGGAGCAGGCGGGTGTCGTCGACCGCAGCGCCTTTCAGAAGGCTGGCGAGCAGGGCTTTTTGTGCATCACGCAGAGCCCCGACCACGGCGGCCAGGGTCTCGACTTTCGCTACGCCGCCGTCGTCGGCGAAGAGCTCGCCGTCAGCGGCTGCAGCGATGTCTTCTATTCGCTGCACAGTGACATCGTCGCGCCCTACATCGAGCACAACGGCAACGACGAGCAGAAAAAGCGCTGGCTGCCGGGCATGGCCAACGGCGCGTTGATCGGCGCCATCGCCATGACCGAGCCGGGCACGGGCTCAGACCTGCAGGCCATCGCCACCAAAGCTGTCGAAGACGGCGATGACTTCGTCATCAACGGCAGCAAGACCTTCATCAGCAACGGGCTGCTCTGCGACCTCGTCATCGTGGCCTGTCAGATCCCCGGGCAGGGCGACGGCGGCTGGCAGAGCATGAGCTTGATCGTCGTCGAGAAAGACGCGCCGGGCTTCATCCGCGGCAAGCAGCTGAAGAAGATCGGTCTGCTGGCGCAAGACACGACCGAGATGCATTTTGAAGACTGCCGCGTGCCCAAGAAGAATCTCTTGGGTGAGCGGGGACAGGGTTTTGTCTATCTCATGCAAGAGCTCGCCCGAGAGCGCTTGATCGTCGCAGTCGGCTGCGTCGCTGGTGCCCGAAAAGCGCTCGAGATGACGATTCAGTATGTCAACGATCGCAAGGCCTTCGGCAAACCACTGTCGAAGCAACAGAACACGCGCTTCAAGGTCGCCGAGATGGCCACCGAGATCGAGATCGGCGAGGCCTTTGTCGACCGCTGCATTTTAGAGTTGGCGAAGAACGAGCTGTCACCGGCGAGGGCGTCGATGGCGAAGTACTGGACCAGCGAGATGCTCGGCCGTGTCGTCGACGAATGCGTGCAGCTGCACGGCGGCTACGGCTACATGCACGAGTACCCGATCGCCAAGGCGTGGCTCGACGCGCGGGTGCAGCGCATCTACGCCGGCACCACCGAAATCATGAAAGAGATCGTCGCGCGTTCGCTGCTGTGAGCCGCTGAGCCGCTGAGCCGCGCGCGTCAGGGGCAGGGCACGTCGTCTTGCAGCAGGTCGCCGAGGGTGGCTGTGCCGCCGTCGACCTCGACGGTGGCGAGCTCGACCCAGTCGCCCTGCTGCACCGGCAGCGACACGTTCAAGATCTGGCGGCCGTCGACGAAGATCTGCAGCGTCGCGCACTCGGTGCCGGTGACGCGGTAGGCAAAGGCGCCGAAGAGGTAGGTGCCGTCGGCGGCGCTGGCGACGTTGAGGTTCTCTGGGCCGAAGCCGTCGGTGTCGTCGACGTCGATGCCAGGGTCGCCGGGGCCAACCAGCACGCCGTCGCCGCCCCAGTCGGGGGCGTCGCCGCTCTGGCAGTTCGAGAAGCTGCACGAGAGCTCGCTTGGCGTGCAGGTGGTGGCCACGGGACCGGATTGGCCGCCGCCGCCGCTGCCGCTGAAGAAGTTGCTGGGGGCGCAGAAGCTGCCGTCGATGTTGGCGCGGATGCCGCGGGCGTCGAGGTCGGCGTCGTCGCCGGCCCAGGTCAGCTGGAGGAGCAGCGCCGGGCCGTCGCCGACAGGTTCGCCTTCGCCTTCTTCGCCTTCGCCCTCGCCGACGGGGCCTTCGCCTTCGCCTTCGCCTTCTTCGCCTTCGCCTTCGCCGACGGGGCCTTCGCCTTCGCCTTCTTCGCCTTCGCCTTCGCCTTCTTCGCCCTCGCCTTCGCGGGGCCGCTCGCTGCCACCGCCAATGACGGTGGGCGTCGGGATCAACAGATCACAGCCGGCCAGGAGCAGGAGAAGGGGGGCGACGCGCTTCATGCCCCAAGCTTGCACCGCCGCCGACGACGACGCTACGACCGGATGAATGAGCACCCTCTACCCGCCGGTCGAGCCCTTCAACACCTTTCGCCTGAAGGTCTCTGGCATCCACGAGGTGCACGTCGAGGAAGCGGGCAATCCGCAGGGCGTGCCTGTGGTGTTTTTTCACGGCGGCCCCGGCGGCGGCACCGATCCCATGCACCGCCGGTACTTCGACCCGGCGAAGTACCGCATCGTGCTCTTCGACCAGCGCGGCTGCGGCAAGAGCACGCCCCACGCTGAGCTCAGAGAGAACACCACCTGGGATCTCGTCAACGACGCCGAGGCCATCCGCACCCGCCTGGGCATCGATCGCTGGCACGTCTTCGGCGGATCGTGGGGCTCGACCCTCGCGCTGTCGTACGCCGTCACCCATCCAGAGAAGACCCGCTCTCTCACCCTGCGCGGTATCTTTTTGATCCGCCGGGCTGAGATTCAATTCTTTTACCAAGAGGGCACCAGCTGGATCTTCCCCGACTACTGGGACGAGTACCTGAAGCCCATCCCCGTCGAAGAGCGCGGCGATCTGGTGACCGCCTACTACAAGCGTCTGACGTCAGGCGATGACGCCATCGAGGCCGACGCCGCCCGCGCCTGGTCGGTGTGGGAGGGCTCGACCTCGAAGCTCTTTCCCGACGAAGGCCTGATTCACCGCACCGCCGGCGATGCCTTTGCCCGCCAGCTCGCGCGCATTGAGTGTCACTATTTCGTCAACAATGGCTTCTTTCCGTATGACGGTTGGTTGGTTGACCAGGCCAAAGCAAAACTCAGCAAGGTCCCCACCGCCATCGTCCAGGGCCGCTACGACGTCGTCTGCCCGGCGAAGTCCGCGTGGGACCTGAAGAAGGCCATGCCCCACGCTGAGCTGACGTTCGTCAAAGACGCCGGCCACAGCGCCAGCGAGCCCGGCATCGTCAGCGCCCTCGTCGACGCCACCAACAAATTCTCCAGCTTCTGAGCCGGGGTGGAACCGTCGCCCGCGCGGCGCTGTCGGTTCGCCATGCACAGAGCCATCATCGTCGCCGCCGTCGTTGCTTCTGCGTTGTCGTCGACGTTGGCGGTGGCGTCCTCGCTGACGTCGACAAAGGCGCTGTCGGCGGCGTCGTCTGAGGCGGTGTGGAAGAGCGCGCCCGTCCGCGGTTCGTGCTCGACGGCGAAGACGATGGTCGAGCTGTACGACGACGAAGAAGACGGCGACCCCTTCGAAAAAGGCGGCGACCCCGCCTTCGTCGTCGGCGACGTCGGCGCCTACACCAGCGTCGTCTGCGTCGACGCCAACCGCGCCGGCAGCGTCTACGTCAGAGCCGACCCCGAATTCTTCGGCGACGACCACGACAACGTCGTCGGCACCCTCGCCTCGGGCATCTGCGTGCGCGCCCAAGGACCGCTGAAGCGCCAGGGTGGCCCGCTGGCCTGGGCCGTCCCCGTCGACGACGACGAGGGCAACAGCTGCCGCGGCTACGTCTCTGACAGCGTCGTCAAAAGCAGCTGGTGATCAGCCGAAGAGCTCTTTGACCTTGTCGAAGAAGCTCTTGTTCTCGGGGTGGTTCTCGGGGTTCGACGCCGCCGCGAATTGCTCGAGCAGCTTCTCTTGCTCTTTCGAGAGCTTCTTCGGCACCTCGACGTGCACCTTCACCAGCTGGTCGCCGCGGCCGCTGCCACGCAAGGCGGGGATGCCCTTGTTGCGCAGGCGAAACACCGCGCCCGGCTGCGTGCCCGACGGGACCTTCATCGACACCTTGCCGTCGAGGGTCGGCACCTCGAGCGAACAGCCGAGGGCGGCCTGCGCGAAGCTCAAGGGGATCTCGCAGATGACGTCTTGCTCTTCGCGGCTGAAGAGCGGGTGCTCTTTGATGGCGATGACGACGTAGAGGTCGCCGCGGGGGCCGCCGCCGCGTCCGCCTTCGCCTTCGCCGACGAAGCGCAGGCGCGTGCCTTCGTTGACGCCGCCAGGCACCTTGACGGCGAGCTGGCGCTCTTGCTCTTTCTGGCCTTTGCCGCGGCACTCGACGCAGGGGCTCTCGACGACGCGGCCGGCGCCGCCGCAGGCGCGGCAGGTCTGGGCGATGGCGAAGAAGCCCTGGGCCACGCGGATCTCACCGGCGCCGCCGCACTGCTGACACGGCTTCACCTTGGTGCCGGGCTTGGCGCCCGAGCCGGCGCACGTCGAGCAGTCTTCGAGGCGCGGGATGGTGATGTCTTTTTGCGCGCCGAACGCGGCCTCTTCGAAGCTGATCTCGAGGTGAAAGCGCAGGTCAGAGCCGCGGGCAGCACCGCCGCGTCCGCCGCCGCGACGTCCGCCGAAGAGGTCACCAAACAGGTCACCAAAGATATCTTGAAGATTGACGGCGTACTGCTGCGCCGATGCATTGCCCATCTCGGGCGCGTGGCCGAAGCGGTCGTAGTGCGCGCGCTTGTCAGCGTCGGCGAGCACGGCGTAGGCCTCAGAGCACTCTTTGAATTTCTCTTCGGCGGCCTTGTCGCCCGGATTCTTATCTGGATGATACTGAAGCGCCAATTTGTGATAGGCTTTTTTCAGTACGCGCTCATCGGCATCTTTCTCGACGCCGAGAACTTCGTAGTAGTCGCGCTTCTCCGACACAGACACCTCGACACGGAATGGCGCGACAGTACGCACCCGGTGTCGGCGGGCAAGGACCCGTTGACGTCGTCAGGACTGGGGCACGCCGATGACTTCATCGATGGCGTCGGCGATGGCTTTGACGACAGCGTCGTCGAGCTCGCCCTTGATCAGCAGGTGGTGGTCGGCGTCGACGACGACGGTCTTCTTCGCCGGCAGCTTCTGCGCCGCCTCACGATCGGCGGCCGACAGCTGCAGGTCGCCGGTGCCCACGACGACGACGACCTTGTCTTTGACGGGGGCCAAGAGCGCGGGCGTCTGCGCGGTGAGGGCGATCCAGCCTTGCCAGAAGGCGACGGTGGCGCCGTCGACGCGGGCGTCTTTGGCGAATTTGCCGCCCTTCATGGCGGCGAAGCCGGCGGCGCGGGTGCCGGCGAGGTTCTTCAGCTTGCTGGCCTCGTCGGCGTTCTTCTCGCGCGCCGCCGCCTTTTCGCGATCGGTGAGCGCGTCGACGAGCACGGCGTCGATGGCCCGCGGCACCGGCGACAAGAGCACGATGGCGGCGGCTTCTTTGGCGCACGACGACGACAACGCGACTTGCGCGGCTTGTCCGTGGGCCCAGAGGATCAGCCGGCCGTCATAGCCGGGCAGCGCGCGCGCGACGGCGCAGGCGGCGTCGACGTCTTTGGCGAGGGCGACAGGTCCGTTGTCGTCGAGGTCTTTCTGCGGGTTCTTCTTGCAGCTGGCGACGTCGTTCGGACCGCAGGTGCGCTTGTCGTAGGTGACCACGAGGGCGCCGCGGCGGGCCAAGGCCTGCGACCACACAGTGCCGGTGTCGGTGGGTGCGTCGTAGACGACGACGCCGTCGCCTTTGCGGGTGCCTTCTTTGCTGACGTCGCCGCCGCCGGGCACGACGACGACGGCGGGGCCTTTGACGCCTTCGCCCGCGACGACGCGGGCGCCTTCGCGGACGTGCTGCGCGGGGTCGTTGTCGACGTCGAACTCGATGACGGCGTCGGACGTGATCAGGGTCGGCGGCGGCGGCGGCGCTTCGACGGGCTTGCCGTCGGGGCCAACGACGACGTCGCCGCTCTCGCCTTCGCCTTCGCCGACCGGACCGCCGAGGCCGCGGCGCTGCGTTTTCTTGCTGTGTGTGCACGAGGCCGCGAGGGCCAGCGCAGCGACGGTGACGATGACCCAGGGCCCGAGCGGCCCCGCGAGCGGAAAGGTCAGCTTCACGCGTCCACCTCGGTGTCGCGCTCTGAGCGCTGCGGGGCTGTGCGAAACGCGGCGCGCAGATCGCGCTGCTGCAGCGTGCCGATGCCTGTGACAAAGGCGCCTTCGTCGGCGATGCGGGCGAGGTCGACGAGGCCCTCGCCGACGAGGGGCCGCGACGCCGCGAACAACATCACGCCGACCGAGTCGCCGGTGGTGCCGACGAGGGCGCCGCCGCAGGCGCTCTCGTGGCGCAGCGCGAACGTGAACAAATCAGACTCGGCGCGGCCGAGGTCGACGACGTCGAGGCCGCCGAGCACGAGGCCCTGGCACAGGCCATCTCTGGCGATGAGCTCGGGGCCGTCGCTGCCGCGGGCGATGAGCACCGGACCGTCGCTGGCGCCCCGCCTGCGCAAGAGCGTGGCGACGGCGCGGCCGAGCCGCAGGGCCATCGTCGTCGAGAACACCGACGGCGCGCCGCGCAGGCTCGCCCCGCGCACCAGCTCTGAGAATTTCATCGAGCCCTCATAGCGTTATTCAGCCGCCGAAGACGAAGCGGGCGACGGCGCGGGCTTCGGTTTCGTCGTCGTCGTCGCTGTCGGCGCCGACCATTCGAGAAAGCGGTGGACGATGGTTTGCTCGATGCGCCCTTTGCGGCGCGCGGGCACGGGCAGGCGCGCGATCAAGGTGAGCTTGTCGGCGTCGTCGACGCGGATGAGCACCTTGGGATCGAGGGTCGGGCTCTCGATGCCGCGCTCAGTCTGGCGGCGCTCGAAGTACGTGCGCGCCTCGGCGGCGTAGGCAGCCTGCGCCTCGGTGCAGGCCAGCAGCAGGTTGTTCTCGGCCTCGCTCCAATTGCTGTCGCGGGCGACGGGCACCTCGAAGGTGTGCAGCACGAACGCATCGCTGAAGGTCTCGTTCACCACGGGGTGCATCAGGAACAAGGCGTTGGGGATGGTAACCGCCCGTCCGGTCTGTTGATGCCCGATGTGACCGGGACCGATCTCGAGGATCGTCGTGGTGAAGAGGTTGGTGTCGACGACGTCGCCCCTGACGCCGTGCACCTCGATGCGATCGCCGATCTCGAAGCTCTTGCTCGACGACCGCAAGAAGGTGCCGGCCGCGCCCATGATGAGCTCTTTGGTGGCGATGACGACGGCCGCGGCGACGGCGACGAGCGAGAGGGCGAAGGTCTTGAGCTCGTCGATCCACACGGTCGCCGTGCCGATGACCAGAATGATCAACACGAGGTCGCGCGACATCGACATCAGCTTGCGCAGGTCGGCGGGCTTCAGGCCGCGCTTCTTGAGGCTGGCGACGACGAATTGGCGCACCACGAGGGCGAAGATCCACAGCGCCAGCGTGATGACGAGGTTCTTCACGATCTCGCGACCGTCGATGCCGTTCAGCGCGTGCAGCGCCGGGCCGAGCTGAGATTGCGGTATCGCAGAAGGGTCCATCGCCTCTTTGCCTTTGGTGCCTGACCTTCTACCGTCCTCGAGGCTCGGCGAAAGCACCAGCGACGTCGGACAAGAGGGAGGAAAGAACCATGAGCGGCGGCGCACCGACCCACGCCATCTGGCACATCCGCGATCGCGAGGGAAAGAAGGCCTTCTGGACCGAGATCGGGGTTGGCTTCACCAACCGCGACGGCTCGATCGCGCTGAAGCTCAACCTCGTCCCCATCGACGGCGGCATGATCGTCGTCAAACCGCTCGAGCCGCGCGACGGCCGTGATCAAGGTCCGGGCGGGCGCGACTGGCGCGACCGCGAAGACTGAGCCCCAACAGTCCCCACAACAGCAGCGACGACGACGAAGCAGACGAGGCGCCGCAGCCGCCGCAGCCGTCTTCGGCCCCGCCGTCGACGGAGGCGGGGAGGATGGTGACGCCGTCTCCTTCGCCTTCTTCTCCTTCGCCTTCTTCTCCTTCGCCTTCTTCTCCTTCGCCTTCGCCTTCTTCGCCTTCGCCTTCAGCGGGGACGGGGACGGCGAGGGCGTCGACGACAGCGGCCATCACGGCGGCGCGCGACGATGCAGGAACGAGGGCCTCGAACGGCGTCGCCAAAAAGATCGCGCTGCCCTTCTTCGTCGCCGCACCGCTGCCATCGGGCCAGGTGCCGAACACCGTCGCGCCAGCGGCGGCGCTGACGACGTCGGGGAAGACGACCTCGTAGACGCCGCCGGATCCGTCGTCGACGCCGCTGTCGACGCCGCCAACCACGACGTCGTAGGCGCCGCTGTCGTCGCCTTCGTAGACGGCGCCCAGGACGTCGGCGAAGAAGGCGGCGTCAGCAGCGTCGTCAGAGGTGTCGACGAGGGCGTAGCCGACCTCTTCGCCTGAGACGAACAAGCGGCCGCCGCGGTCGACGTAGGCGCGCAGCTGTTGTTGCTGCGCCGCAGCGATCGGCTGGTGCTCGGTGCTGTCTTTGCCGGCGAAGAAGTCGACAAAGGCGTAGGCGCCGAGGTCGACGTCGCCCCCGGCTGACGAGAGCGCGTCGTCGTCGACGCCGTCGAAGCCCGCGGGCAGCGCAGCCGCGAGCGCCGCCGCGTGCTCGAACGAATACGAGAGGGTGTTGTCGATGTCCTGCACGAAGGCGTCGCGGCGGTCGTAGGCGTCGACGATGAGGCCGACTGCGGGTCCGACTTTGGCGGCGACGACCGATGAGGCGTAGCCCTCGCCGTTGTCGTCGAGGGCGGCGACCTTGACGGCGACAACATCGGCTTGTCGCAGATCGGTGAAAGCCAACGACGTGGCGCCATTCACCACTGTGCCTTCGTCAAAGGCGCGGACGCCATCGACGTCGACGAAGGCGCGGTAGACCCTGTAGCCGCCGGCGCGTTCGACGGCGTTCCACGATATGACGAGATCGCCGTCGACGTTCTTGGCAAACACACCAACGGGGCGGGCCGGCGGCGCCGTCGACGTCGCATCGAAGAAGCGGGCGAGGCCGGTGACGACGCCGGTGGCAAAGGCTTCGCGCCAGCGTGGGTCGTGCAGCGCCTTGTTGTCGCTGGCGCGGCGTCCGTCGGTGGGCGCTGCGAGGTTGTCGAAGAAGGCGGTCTCGATGAGCACGCCGGGCGCGTTGATCAGGTCGCGCAGCTCGCCGAAGTTGGCGACAAGGGTGCCGGCGCCGCGCGAGTTGAACTCAGGATCCCACTGGGCCTGCAGCGCATCGATGGTCGCCGCATGCACCTCGTCGCAGAGGTCGGTCGACCCCGGCGGATCGTCGCAGCCCGTCGCCGCCGTCGACGACGAATGGTCAGGAAAGCGCGAGTCGCTGCAGTTGTAGCGGTAGACGGTCAGGCCGTTGGCGGTGCTGCCGCCGGCGACGCCCGAGGCGTTGGCGTGGATCGACAAGAACGCGTCGACGTCGAAGAGCTCGGCGTAGCTCGGGCGAATGGTCACGTCGTTCTTGCCAGCGACCGCGCCGGGCACAGCGACACCGCGCTCGGGCACATACGAGTGCGCCGCCATCTGCCACCACGGGTGTCCGCTCTCGTGCGTGCCGCCGCCGACCATCACGCGATCGACGGCGAGGCGGCCGGCGCCTGGTCCGGCGCTGACGACGACTTTGCTGGCGGCGTCGACGGCGAAGAAGCCCAGCTCTTGCCACGATCCCGGACCGCGCCGCTGATCGAGGTTGAACACGAAGCTGCCGCCGCCGGCGCCGTTGACCTCGACGACCACAGAGCCCGCGCCGTCGACGACGGCTGGAAAGCGAATCGCCAGGCGCCGCACGGCGCGCGGGCTTTGGTTGAGCGCGTAGACGACGCGGCCTTCGCCTTCTGCGACGGCTTGTCTGCCGTTGGCGACGCCAACGAATTCGCCTGCTTCGACGACGCCGCTGACGACGTTTTCTTCGCCGACGTCGTGGTCGGGGGCGCGCACGACGACGACGTCGGCGCCCATGCCCAACAGCAGCGGGATGATCTGGTTGGTCACCGTCTCTGTCGTGAAGAAGTCTTCGGTGATGCCGCGGGCGCTCGGCGAGAACTGAAAGTTCGATCGCTGCGTCGCGAAGGTGCCGTTGCCGTCGTCGTCGAGCCAGCCGTGTCCGGCCGAGAGCGCGATGCGCTTGCCGAGCAGCGCGCCGCCGAAGGGCAGGGCCGTCGTCACTGCTTTGCTCTTGAAGCGCCGCACGACCGCGCCGGTGGGCTTTGGGTCGACGCTCGGATCGACGCCGGCGCCGAAGGCGTCGTTGCCGAATTCGTCGACGACAGCGACGCCGCCGACCACGCCGAATTCGTCGTAGGCGCCCATCAGCGTTTCGCGCAGGTTTTCTGCCTGCACACCCTGGCGCGGGTCAGCGACGACGACGGCGCCTTCGTTGACGTCGACGACGTCGAAGCCGACCGCGGCGCAGGCAGCGGCGGCGCGGTCTTCGTCGGCGGCGGTGGCGGCGGCTGCGATCCAGAGCGCGAGTCCGATCATGGGGTGATGCTGTCGACGTCGATCGAGCCTGCAAATGCAGCTGGGGAGAAAAATCGCGAGACAAGTGCTGAGTCAGGTGTGCTATCGAATCTGTGGAACCGCGGTGCGCAGCGCCCGGCTCCTGCAACGAACACCGCAACGAAATCGAACGAACATCGAACGTGACGTCGAAAGCGCAGTCGCTTCCGACCCGTCCGGACCTCTCAGGCCGGACCGTCAGAACCAAGAACCCATGGAAACTCATGTCCCAGACCAGATCCCGTCGGTTGCCTGAAGGAAGGCAATCCGGCGAGCCCGCGCGCGTGCGCATGGACGGCACCAGCGCTTCGCCCGACGCCAACAAGCCCGGCGGGCGCACCGGCGGCCAAAACACGGCGTACGAGCGGTACAAGCAGCAACTTCACGCGTTCTTCAGCGGCGACAAGCCGCTGCCCGATCACTTGAAAGACATGCTCAGCACGCGCCCCGGCGCCAGCCAGCACGGCTTCGCCGAATAACAAAACGCCGCCGCCGCAGCAGAAGGCGCCGTCGTCGTCGTCGTCGAAGAAGGCCAAGAAGCGAAGCCGAAGAAGGCCGAGCCGAAGCGCCGCGTCGTCGCCGTCAGCTCTGACGACATCGTGCTCGCCGAAGCCATCCGCAAAGCCGTCTCGCCCAAAGAGGCCGTCGTCGCCGTCGACGCCTACCTCGCGCGCGGCTTTTCGTTGCCCAAAGACGCCGACATTCTCGGCAAGGCCCTCGGCCACAGCGACGACGGCGTGCTTGAGCAAGCGCTCACCGGGCTCGTGGGTCTCGTCGACGATGGCCAGTTCAAGGGCAACGGCACGCTGTTGAAGACGCGCGTGAAGAACGTCGCGCTGCTCTCGGGCTCGTCGGCCGTGCGTGAGCGCTGCAACGAGCTCATGTCGAAGTTGTGATCGCGCGCGGCGGTTGAGCGATGGACCTGTTCGAACAAGCCGCCGCCGCTGATCCCACCGGTGTTCCGCTCGCCGAGCGCATGCGCCCCAAGAAGCTCGATGACGTCGTCGGTCAGCCCCACCTGACCGGACCGTCGTCGATCCTCGCGCGCAGCGTGAGGCAGGGGCGTGTTCCGTCGATCTTGCTCTGGGGACCGCCGGGCACCGGCAAGACCACCATCGCCGAGTGCCTCGCCGGCGAGGTCGAGGCCAAATTCGTCAAGGTCAGCGCCGTGCTCGCTGGCGTCGCCGACCTGCGCAAAGCCATCGAAGAAGCGAAGCGCCTGCGCGCCGAGCAGCGTCGTGGAACGATCTTGTTCGTCGACGAGATCCACCGCTTCAACAAGGCGCAGCAAGACGCGCTCTTGCCCCACGTCGAGAACGGCACCGTCACGCTCATCGGCGCCACCACCGAGAACCCGAGCTTCGAGGTGAACCCGGCGCTGCTTTCGCGCTGTCGCGTGTTGGTGTTGAAGAGCGTCGGGCCCGAGGGCCTCATCGAGCTGCTCGACCGCGCGTTGACGTCGACGAAGGGCCTGGTCGACCGCAAGATCAGCGTCGAAGACGTCGCCCGCAAGGTGCTCATCGCGGCGGCGGGTGGTGATGCGCGCAAGCTGTTGACGTCGCTCGAAGTCGCCGCCGACCTCGCCGAAGCCGAAGGCCGCGTCGTCGTCGAACGCGCCGACGTCGAGATGGCGGTGCAGCGGCGGGTGCTCGTCTACGACAAAGACGGCGAGCAGCACTACGACGTCATCTCGGCCTTCATCAAATCCATGCGCGGCTCTGACCCCGACGCGGCCCTGTACTGGGGCTTCCGCATGCTCGAGGCCGGCGAGGATCCGATCTTCGTCTTGCGACGCATGGTCATCTTCGCCTCAGAAGACGTCGGCAACGCCGACCCCAACGCCCTCGTCGTCGCCGTCGCCGCCCTGCAGGCGTTCCAGCTCTGCGGCATGCCCGAGGGCGCGATCCCGATGGCGCAGGCGATGACGTATTTGGCGTCGGCGCCGAAGTCGAACGCGTCGTATCTGGCGATGCACGCGGTCCGCCGCGAGGTCCACGCCAACGGATCGCTGCCGGTGCCGTTGCACCTGCGCAACGCGCCGACCAAGTTGATGGAGAGCTTGGACTACGGAAAAGGATACAAGTATCCCCACGACTTCGCCGGCGCCCACGTCGGTGAGCAGTATCTCCCTGACGCACTGAGAGAGAAGACCTTTTATCATCCGAAAGACGTCGGCTTCGAGCAGGGCGTCCGCGAGCGTCGGCTTGAGCGCGGGCAGAAAAATCCGGACGCGCCGCCGGCGAAGCCTCCGAAGACGTAGCCCGCGGCACTGCGCTTCGCCCGGCCCGCGGACCTCACCCCTCGCTTCGCTCAGGCGACAGCCAAAACACGCGCCGAGCCTCTCCACAAGCGGAGAGGGTGAATCCGTCTTCTGGACGCGACCCAGACGACGCTGAAACATGGGTCCGCCAAGTCAGACTCGTCGTGGTCCTATCGCAATTGGTGTGTTTAGCGCACGATTCCGTGATATTTCACCAGGCACCAAACTCTCACCCTCTCCGCTTGGGGAGAGGGTCGAGCGCAGCGAGGGGTGAGGTCTGCGGGCCGGGCGTCGCGAGGTTGGGGTGCGGGTCCGGCTGAGGCTGCGAGCCGAGCGCCGGAGTCCTCCCGTGGGTGTGTCCTTCGAAGAGACACCCACCATGCCGCCTCAAGCGAGGATGAAGGAGCAGGCGTAGAGCGGCTTCTCCAACACCAACCGCAGCCCGTCGTCGAGGTCGGTCTGGCTGCCGCGTGCGATCCGCAGGGCCCATTGTTCAACGCTGCAGAAGTGTTTCACCGGCATCTCGGCATCGGTGACGTTGGCGAGGCGTGCGGCGGCACGACATGCCCGCAGCACCGAGCCCGGCGCCAACGCAAGGCGCGCGAGTCGATCGATGGCCCAGCGCCGGGTTGCGTCGACGCCGAGCAGGGCGGCTGCTGCGTCGACATCGACGTCGGTGCCGTCGCAGGGATCGTCGTCGGGGTCGTTGGCGGCGGCGTGGAGTTCGTCGGCGAGGGCAGCGGCGACGTCGGCGTTGGCGATGGCGACTTCGCAGGCGGCGCGCCGCAGCACCGCGGGTGATGTCTTTGCCAACGCCGATCGCGTCATCGACGTTGACGGAGTCTTTGCCAACAGCCGTGCCGCGCGGGCCGACGGCGGAAGCTTCAACTCGTCGTCGGCATCGAGCGCCCAGCTTGTCGCGGCGAGCGGATCTCCGCCCCGCCAGATGCACCACGCTTCGTCACCGACGACATCGAAGTTGTGGGCGAGCAGTCGTTCGCGCAACGACGCTGCAGCGGGCCAGAACAGCAAGGGCCAC
>JANNAY010001289.1:0-3659 GCA_031384945.1 Deltaproteobacteria bacterium | reverse complement strand
GGCCGACGACGTCGACGACGGCGGCCTCGGCGGCGAGGGCGGCGTCGACGGGGACGTCGGCGAAGGTGGTGGGAAAGGGGACGACGAAGGTCCACGCGTCGACGGCGCTGGCGCGGCGCTCGGCCGGCGGCGCAGGCACTGGACGCGCAGCGATCGCGGTCAGGTCGGCGCGCGAGGGAAACTGCGAGACGTCGGTGTTGCCAGCGCTCGCGGTGGCGGGCTTGCGACCGGCGCAGCCGCTCCCGACGACACCAACGACACAAACGGCGCAAACGACGACGACAGACGCGGCGACCGCGGATCGAACCAACGACATGTGTGAGCCCCCATGGACGAAAATCGCGGGGCCCGCGTCTCTTACGTCGGCGCCGCCGTCAACGGAGCAGGTCGAAGAGCGAGTCGTTGCCGCGGCCCTTGCGCTCGAAGTGGTCGAGGTCGACGACGAGGGCGGCGGCGGCGATCACGCAGCGCTCTTGCCAGGTCCACGGGTGGTGCGCGTCGATGTCGCCGAAGTCGATGGCGAAGTCGTCGCCGTCGGTGAAGTACTCGGTGGCGAAACCGCTCCATTCTTTGGCGATGGCGCCGCGGGCTTCGCCGTCGAGGCCCAGCAGGCGAAATTGCCAGAGCGAGAGCAGCGGGCGCTGCAGGCGTGCAAAGACCCGCCCGGATGGCTCTTTCAACTCGTAGGTCGAACCCTTCATGTTGAAGACAGCGTCGACGGATCCGACGACAACGCCGTCGCTGTCGTTGGTGAAAAGACGCACCTCGAGCTGCGAGAACAACAGCTTTCTGAAACTGCGAGAGAGCGTGAGGCACGGGTTGCCGCGGGTGTCTTCGATGACATAGGTCGAGCGCAGCAGGCCGCCGGTGAAGAGCTGCACGACCTGCTCGGCGACGCCGCTGTGCTCACGGCGCACGTGCCCTGCCCCGACCGGCGTCGACAGCGTGTAGCGGTTGCTCAGCTCGACGCCGAGCAGCGCTTCGCCGGGCTGGCGCTCTTGCCGCAGCTGGGCCCACGGCGTCGTGCCGAGAAAATTCTGCGCCGCGATCGCGGGGTCGATGAAGACGCGGCCTTCGAGCGGGGGCGCGTCGCCAGCAACGTCGTCGACCGCGCCGACGACGCCGACGACGACGGGGGCGGGGGCGGCGGGCGGAGTGGGGGGCGCTGGCTCTTCGCGTCCGGTCAGGCGCTTGAGCTCGCCGCGATCGAGCAGCAGGCCGTGGCAGGCGCCGCAGCCGTCGACGGTGACGCCTTTGATGGCGAAGGTGCGCAGGCGATCGTTGCAGAAGGGGCACGAAGGGCCTTTGCCGCCCTCGCGCAAGAGCTGCCGGTAGAGGCCTTCGTCGATGCGCAGCCAGCCGGTCAAACGCCGCCGGGCGGATCCGTCGACGACGAAGCAGCCGCAGCTGCAGGCAAAGACGCCCTCGCCGACGTCGGAGGCTGCGACTTCGCTGCGGCAACGCGGACAATTCCATCCCATGGGTCGAAGCTACCTCTTGCGCGCTGACGTCGTGGGGGCATGGTTTCGCCACCATGCGACGCATTGAGCTGCAGAAGACCTGGCACTTCGAATCCGCCCGCCGTTTGACGGGCCTCGGCGACGATCACCGCTGCGCGCGGCTGCACGGGTCGAGCTTCACCGTCGAGGTCACCGTCGAGGCGCCCATCGACGAAAAGACCGGCTGGGTCCTCGACTTCGACGTGATGGAGAAGGCGTGGAAGCCGCTGCACGACGAGCTCGATCACCGGCTGCTCAACGAGGTCAAAGGCCTCGAGAACCCGACCACCGAGCACATCGCCCTCTGGCTGCTCGAGCGCTTGAGCTTCGAAGGCGCCAAGGTGCGCCGCGTCGCCGTCAGCGAGCTGCCGACGGCCAAGGTCACCGTCTACGCGTGAGCCGATGACGTCGTCGCCTGCTCCTGCGCCTGCCTCCGCGCCTGGTTCGACGGCCGCCGACAGCGAGCTGCGTGAGCTGCTCAAGCGCGTGCGTCAGGTCGAGCTCAAGGCGAAGAAGAAGTCGTCGTCGTCGACGACGGGGGCGTGGCACTCCCGCTACAAGGGCCGTGGCATGGCTTTTTCTGAGAGCCGCGCCTTTGCCGACGGCGACGATCCGCGGCACGTCGATTGGCGCGCCACCGCCCGCGGCGGCGAGATGTACGTGAAGCAGTTCGTCGAAGAGCGCGAGCTGACGCTGCTGCTCGTCGTCGACATCAGCGGCTCGATGACCACCGGATCGCGGGCCCGTCTGCGCCGTGGCCTCGCCGCCGAAGCCGCCGCCGTCTTGGCGCTGTCGGCGTCGAAGAACCAAGACAAGGTCGGCCTCGTCGCCTTTTCCTCCGGCGTCGATCGTCTCGTTCGTCCCGCCAAAGGCCGCGGTCACATTTTGCGTCTCGTGCGCGACGTCCTCGCCACGAAGCCTGGTGAGGTGGGACAGAAGACCAAGACCACCGACTTCACGCCCGCGCTCGAAGCCGCCGGGCACCTGCTGCGCCAGCGCTCCATCGTCGTCGTCGTCTCTGACTGCGTCGGCGTGACGCTGCCGGTGCAGAAGCTGCGCGCGCTGGCGGCCCGCCATGACGTCGCCGTCGTCGAGGTCCGCGATCCGCTCGACGCTGCGTTGCCCGACGTCGGACTGCTCAGCGTGCGCGACGCCGAGAGCGGGGCGCAGGCGCTCGTCGACACCAGCGACAAGAAGGTGCGCGCCGCGTGGTCCGAGCGCTTCGAGGTCGCCCGGCGCGCGCGCGAAGCCGACCTGAAAAAGGCCGGCGTCGACCACGTCGTGATCCAGCTCTCGTCGACGGGAATGAACGACGACGACGCCGTGTTGCCGCTCCTTCGTTTCTTGCGACAGCGATCGCGGAGGCTCGGGTGATCGGCGCTGTGTTGTTTCCGGCTCTCTTGGCGGCGCAGGTCGGCGGGCTCGCCCACGTCGACGCTGGACCGCGGCCCGTCGACGTCCCCGCCGATGTCCCCGGTCGTGACGACGCAGACGCTGGCGTTGTCGACGCGAACACGCTCGACGCGAACACGCTCGACGCGGGACCGGCAGAGACCCCCGGCTTCACGATCAGCGCGAAGCTCGACCCCGACCCCGTCTCTTTCGGCGGCCCCGTCGACCTTGTCGTCACCATCGTGCGGCCGCCGAAGAAGAAGCTCGAGCTGCCGAAAGACCTCGAGCCGTCTGAGCCGCTGCCCCGCGTCGGCGAGGTGCTGCGCGAGGCCCGCGAAGTCGGCGACACCGTCGTCGAGACGCTGCGCTTTCGCTTCCTCGCCCTCGACGTCAAAGACCTGAAGACACCGGCCTTCGTCATCAAGTCCGACGACGTCGTCCTCGAAGTGCCGGCGCTGCCGGTGCGGGTGACGACGTCACCCCTGCCCGAAGAGCTGATCGACGCCGGCCCCGACGGCAAAGGCGGACCACCCCCCGGCGCCATCGTCGTCGAGGCCGCCGCCGAAACGCTGACGTGGCGCGTGCGCGACGATCGGCCGTGGCAGGCCCTCGTCGCCGCCGTCGTCCTCGTCGCCGGCTTCTTCTTCATCCGCGCCTTTGTCGCTGCGCGCAAAAAGAAGCAGCAGGCGAAGGGTCCGCCGCCGCCACCGCCGCGGCCGGCGTGGGAGGTCGCGATTGAGCGCCTCGATGCGCTGATGCCGCTGCTGC
>JANNAY010001265.1:0-2147 GCA_031384945.1 Deltaproteobacteria bacterium | reverse complement strand
GGGCGAGCCACGCGCTCACGGCGTGTCCGTCGTTGGCGTCGCCGTCGTTGGCGTCGCCGTCGTTGGCGTCGATGTCGACGTCGTTGGCGTGTCTGTCGCGGCGTCGTCGACTCTGACCGCGGCGCCGTCGGCGAGAAAGGCGCTGCCGGCGGTGACGACGATGGCGCCGGCAGCGATGTCGACGCCGCTGATGACATCGCTGTCGGCGCCGGCCACGACGACGTCGACGGCGCGGGCGTGGGCCGTGCCGCCGTTGACGACGAAGACGACGGCGTGACCGTCGCGCTCGGTGACGGCGCGCCGCGGGACGATCAGCGCCTGCGGCAGCGCGCGGGTGACGATGTCGGCGCGCACGACGGCGCCGGGCAAGAGCGCGGCGCCGACGTCGACGGCGACGACCGCGCCGCACATGCGCGTGGCCGCGTCGATCTGCCGGGCGACCTGCACGACGCTGCCGCCGACGTCGCCGTGTGTCGGCGCCCCGTCGGTCGAGCCAGCAGGAGTGCCGTCAACGGCGAAGACGTGGACGCGCTGGCCGTCGACGACGCGCCCGATCGCAGCGGGCTCGACGTTGAGCAGCACGCGCAGCGCGCCGCCCGAGACGAGCACGGCGACCGAGGCGCCAGCGTCGACGACGTCGCCGGCCTCGACGACGACGCTGCTGACGACGCCGGCGGCGGGGGCTGCGACGCTGACGACGTCGGCGGCGCCGTAGACGCGGGCTTCGGCGTCGGCTTTGTCGACGGCTGCCTGCGCGGCGGCGACATCGCTGTTGGTGACGAGCTTCTTTTCGAGCAGCGCTTGTTGTCGCGCGAGCTCGGCCGTGGCGTAGGCGACGTCGATGCGCGCTCGCGCAGCGTCGAGATGGCGCTCGGCGTTCGGCCGCAGCTCGACCAGCAGCGTGCCGGCCTTTACCGCGGTGCCGGCGCGCACCAGCACGCGCAGCACGGTTCCTTGCGCTGACGTCGTCACGGCGCGGGCGGCACGGGGGTCAGGCGCGACCGTGCCCCAGGCCGCGATCGTGTCTTCGCTGTCGCGCGCGACGACGATGGCGGTTTCGACGAGGTGGCTGGCGACGACGTCTGCTTCTGCGTCTTCGTGCGCCGCGCACGAGCACAGCGCGAGACCGATCAGGTGGCGCACGCGAATCATGGGTGGCTCTCGCTCGCCGCTGTCGACGTCGCTGTTGATGTCGGCGCTGTCGGCGTCCAGGTGGGTGGGGTGAGGCCGGCGCTGGCCTCGAGGGCGATGGCGGCTTCGCGCGCGGCTTGCTCGACGTCGATGAGGCGCAGCCTTGCGTCGAGCAGCTTCTCGCGCGCCTCGCTCCACGCGGCGGCGGTCGCGTCGCCGTGCGCGCGCGCATCGCGCAGCACCGACTCGCTCTGCGCCAGCGCCGGCACGATCTCTGTGAGCAACGCGCGCTCGCGGTCGGCAAAGGCGACGGCGGCGAGAGCGTCGGCGAGGTCGCGCTCGATCTCGCCAACCCGCTCGCTGAGCTCGGCCTGCAGCTGCGCGCGGGTGGCGACGCCGACAGCGCGGTCGCCGCGGCCGCCGTCAAAGACGGGGACGCTGACATCGACGCCGCCGCCGCCAAACACGAAGCCGCCGCTGTCGTGGCCGCCGCCGACGTTGACGCCGACGTCGGGAAACTGCGCCAGCGCCGCCCCGCGCAGGGTCGCCTCGTTGCTCTGCCAGGCCGCGCGCAGCGCCCGCAGATCGCGCCGCTCGCGCAGGGCGGTGCTCAGCAGCGCCGACAACGTCGACGCCGCCGTCGTCGACGACGCCAGCGGCGGCGCCACCCCCGGCGGCGACAGCGTCAGCGGACAGCCGGGGGCGAGGCCGAGGTCGAAGCACAAGGCGCGGCGGGCGACGTCGGCGTCTCGGTCGACGTCGATGGCGCGGGCGCGCGCGTCTTGCAGCGCGGTCTGCCGCAGCGTCAGCACGTCGATGACGGCGTCGCCGCGGTCGACGGCGGCGCTGGCTTCGTCGACCAGGGCGGCGGCGGCGTCGACGGCGGCGTCGACGACGGCGCGCTTCTCGCTCGCGCTCCACAGCCGCGACGCTTGCAGGCGCACGTCGGCGACGACGGCCTGCTCTTGCCAGCGCGCCTGCTCGCGGGCGCCCGCGGCGTTGGCGGCGGCGGCGTC
>JANNAY010001198.1:0-3740 GCA_031384945.1 Deltaproteobacteria bacterium | reverse complement strand
CGGCGGGTCTCGCGGTTGTCTTGGCGGTTCTCTTGCGCCGATCCGCGGCGCTCTTCACGACGGGCCCGGCGGTCTTGCGCTGCGGCGGGCACCGCGGCGGAGACGACGACGAGGGCGGCGGCGACGGCGGCGACGACGTTCTTCATGGTGCACCTCGACCCCGCAGGATCGTGAAACGCAAAGTCAGGTCACTCTTCGTCGGCGTTGATGACGATGGTGGGCAGCGAGATCATCTCGGTCTTTTCGCGGCGCGTCTCGGAGACGAGGACGCCCGACGACTCAGACGGCAGCGCCTCGGTGCGCTTGACCTTCTTCTTCTTCACGACCGGCACAGGCAGCTCTTCGCTGACGACGATCGAGGGCTGCTGCGGCGGCGTCGGCGACTGCAGCGGATCGTTCGTCGGCAGCGGCGCCGGCCGCGACATCGCCGGCTTGCGCGGGTCGGTCGAGTCAGAGGGACCGGCGAAGAGGGGCTCGTCGTCGGCGAGGGAGAACGGCTCGGGCGCACGCGCCGGTGCCAGAGTCGGCGGACGCGGCGCGACGCCGAGGGGCGGACGCGAGAACACGTCGTCAGAGGTGGCCTCGCGCAGCGGAAGGTTCTGCAGCTCGGCGAGCTCGGGTGGGCGCGTCGACACCGCCGAGATGTGGGCCGGGGCCGCACCGGGAAACGGCCGCATCGACACAGACGGCACCGACGGCACCGAAGACGGGACCAGCGACGGGGCCGACGGCGGCACGCTGACCGGGCTCGGCGCGGGGCTCAAGAACGAGAAGTTCTGCACCGGCGGCTGCACCGGCAGCGGCTGCACCGGCTGCGGCGGCGGGATGGGTCGACGTTGCAGGCGTCCGACGACCTCGAGGTAGCGCAGCAACACGGCCATCTCATCGCGCGGCAGCGTGCCCGTCTCGGACAGCTCGGCGACCGACTCGAAGCCCGCCAGAATGCGCTGCAAAAAGCGCTCTTCAGGGGCGCCGAAGCCAAAGTGCGCCAGCGGCGCCGGCAGTCCGGCGTTCTCGACGACGCCGCCCGTGGCCTGCGACGCCGGCGGCACCAACCGCACCTGCTCAGTGCGCGCCTGCTCGAGCCACGCCTCGCGCGTCTGCTCGCCCATCTGCTGCCGCACCGCGAGAAAGATCACGCCATGCGCGTCGAGGGGTGTCGACGTGAAACCGGTCAAATACGTGAGGCCGCGACAAAACGTGAAGGGGCGCGAGCCGAGGCGACAGAAGTGCTCGGCCTTTCTGCGGGCCTGGATCGCCAGCACCTCTCTGAGGCCCGGGTCGTCGAGGATGCCGAGCTCTTTGTAGACCTGCCCCGGCAAGCGGTTGCCCTCGGCGATCAAGCGCTGGGCGCGAACGAACGTCGCGCCGCTCATCTTGCCCAGCTCGAGCAACAGCTGGCCGAGCGGGTGAAAGTGCTCAGCGAGGTGCACGCCGACCGGCCTGCCCTGCATGAAGTACATGTGGTTGTCGCCGGCGGCGTCGGCGATGGTCAGCCGCCCCGTCGTCAGCTTCTGGCCAAGCGCGAGCAACACCTGAAAAATCGGGTCGGCGTCGAGGTGTCCATCGGCGCAGGCGTCGTCGGCGATGCGGGTCGGGT
Organism: Deltaproteobacteria bacterium; assembly: GCA_031384945.1. Classification (GTDB taxonomy): domain Bacteria; phylum Myxococcota; class UBA727; order UBA727; family VGSZ01; genus VGSZ01. Next base: position 2,140 of record JANNAY010001198.1, on the reverse strand, counting down.
CGAACACGCAGACACCATACTGAACCGTCCCCTCAGATGAGAACAAAGCGGCGGGGCGCCTCCTCTTTGGAGCAGCCCCGCCGCTTCTTCACGCGGTCAGACGGTTGTCAGGGTCGCCTTCAGCTGCGGCGGCGGCGGCGCAACGCGAGGGCGAGGCCGGCGACGACGACGGAGCCGGCGGGGAAGGCGCCAGCGGCGGCGCAGGAGAAGAAGCCGGGGGCGGGCACGGGCTCGGGGTCGGCGTTTCGGCGGGGGTTGCCGCCGTCGGCGCTGACGCATTCGCCGCCGTCGCATTCTTCGTCGTCGTCGCAGTCGCTGTCGCGGCTGCATTCGTCGGCGGGGGCTTCGCCTTCGCCTTCGCCGCCGCGTTCGACGCAGCCGATGCGGGTGGTGCCGGCGACGGTGCCGCAGACGAGGCCGTTGGTGCTGCAGTCGGTCGTCGTCTGGAACACGCCGCCGGAGCAGATGCTGGCGACGTTGCCGTTGCACTCGCCGCCGCCCGTGGGTCCGCACTCTTCGTCGGCGGTCACGCAGCTCGGGGACTGGTCAGGCTGGTCTTGCACGCAGACGCTGCCGAAGGTGGCGCAGTTCTCGCGCTCGTTCTCGACGCCCTCGGTGCAATCGACGCGGGTGTTGCCGTCGCAGCGGCCGGCGCCTTCGTCGCCGCAGGCGGGGTTGCCGCAGCCGATGACTTCGCCAGCGTCGTTCTCTTGGCAGGTGAAGCCGGCGCCGAAGACGGAGCAGGGGAAGACGCCGGGGGAGGAGACGCTGTTGGTGGCCGCCGTGTAGCCCTGGCAGGCGACGATGGCGTCGCCGACGCAGCTGATGCTCGACGACGTGCAGGCGCTGACACCCGACGGCAGGGCCGCGCAGGTCTCGCCGCTGGCGCTGGCCACGCAGGCGCTGCCCGACGCGCAGTTCACGGCCATGAAGGTCGTGTCGTCGTTGGAGTCGTCGCCGTCGAAGAAGGTGGCGACGCCGAGGCACGAGTCGCCGCGGTCGGTGCCGACGCAGGCGTTGATCAGGTCGGCCGGACACCCGGGGCCGCCGCAGGCGAGGGGCGCGCAGCTGGCGCCCGCCGCGAGCTGGTTGCAGTCAAAGGCCTCCGTCGTGCCGGCGTTGCAGAAGATGATCTGGCCGTCGGCGTCGCAGGTGTCGGGATCGCCCACGGTGCAGGGATCCTGGGCCGCGGCGTTGCCGGAGGCGAAGGAGGCGATGACGACGACAGCGGCGAAGAAGGGGGAGGAGATGACGCGCATGGGAGTGAGCATGACACCCACGGATTCGCGTGCAACGACACCTGTCGGGGATCGGAAGTCGGTGTGATCCAGGACGTCTTTGGTGTCGACGCCAGCTTCTTCGCCGCCCTCGTCGTCGTCGGCTTCGTCGGCTTCGTCATCAGCGCCACCTTCGGCATCGGCGGCGTCGTTCTGCTGATTCCGCTGTTGTCGACGCAGCTGCCGCCCGCGCAGGCCGTCGCCGTCAGCGCGCCGATCATGTTGATCAACAACCTCGGCAAGACTTGGGTCTACCGAAAGCACGTCGACAGGCGCGCCCTCTTTCTCGTGTCGGCGCTGTCGGTGCCGATGGCGTTTGTCAGCGCGCTGCTCACGTCCACCGTCGACGATCGCGTGATTCTGCTGTCCGTCGCCGGCTTGATCTTGCTGTCTGTCGTCGTCGAGCACGTGCGTGCTTCGCCCGTTCGCCTCGGCGACCGCGCGCTGTTGTTCTGGGGGCTCGTCACCGGTGTCATCTCCGGCCTGTGCGGCGCGGCCGGCCCGCCGACGGCGATCGGGCTGCGCGGCTATGGGCTGACGCGCGAGGCCTTCGTGGCCACCGTCGCCGTCTTCGCCGTCCTGCTGCAGCTGGCCAAAGTCCCGGCGTACCTCGCCACCGACGTGCTGCCGCTGCGCTTGTTGCCCTTGTGCGGCGTGCTCGGCGCCGTCGCCCTCGTCGCCGTCGCCGTTGGTCCGCCGCTGTTGAAGAAGGTGCCCGAGAAGAGCTTCAAGCTCGTCGTCGACGGCCTGCTCGTCGCCAGCGCGCTGTGGCTCATCGTCGACGTCATCCGCCGCTGACACAGGTGGGGACGCCTACGCCCCAAAGACAGCGAGGGTCGGCAGGACGACGTCGGCGCCGAGGC
>JANNAY010001182.1:0-1609 GCA_031384945.1 Deltaproteobacteria bacterium | reverse complement strand
GCAAGACGGCGAGGCGGCGCGCCTCGGCCACGCCGGCGAGGCGCTCCAGGCCGGCGACAAAATTCAGTTGGCCGTCAAAGACGTCGACACAGCCGCCATGGTCGTCGTCGTCGTCGAAAGCGCGGCTGCTGCCGGCGTCGCTCGTGCTCGACGACACCACCGGCCCCGAGCGCTTCTTCGTCGTCTACGGCGACGACCTCGACGACCTCGAAGCCGCCGCCCGCCGCGCCGCCGCAGCCCTCGGCGACGACGTCAAAGCGGGACGCCGCTCGCTCGAGAGCACCGCCCGCCTCGACGTCGACGGACCGCAATCGTCTGTGCACATCCTCAAGGTTCGCTGAGAAACACGTGCGCCTTCTTCCGCTCTTGCTCATCGTCACGGGGGTCTTGACCCCGGTCGAGGCGCGCGCGGCGACGCAGAAGTTCGCGCTGCTCATCGCCGCCCACGACGGCGGCGCAGGACTGCCCCAGCTGCGCTACGCCGGCCGCGACGCCACGCGTTTGGCCGACGTGCTCGTCGACGTCGGCGGCTTTCACCGCGCCGACATCTTGAGCGTCGTCGACGGCGACGCCGACGTCGTCTTGGACTTGTTCGACGAGCTCGAGCGACGCGTCAAAGAAGCCAAAGCCAAAGGCGACGAGGTCGTCGTCGTCGCCTACTACAGCGGCCACGCGCAGAGCGGCGCGCTGCGCCTCGGCGACACCACGCTGCAGATGTCGACCATGAAAGCGAAGCTCGAGGCGTCGTCGGCCGACGTGCGCATGGCCTTTCTCGACTCGTGCGGCGCCGGAGAAATCACCAGAGAAAAGGGCGCGACGTTGGCCGCGCCCTTCGTGGTGCGCGTCGACGAAGAGCTCTCGGCCAAGGGCCAGGTGATCATCGCGTCGTCGTCGGCCGACGAGGTCTCGCAAGAGAGCGACGACATCCAGGGATCGTTCTTCACCCACTACCTGGCGTCAGGACTGCGCGGCGACGCCGACCGCGACGAAGACGGCCGCGTCACCCTCGACGAGGCCTACGCCTACGCCTACGGCCGCACCGTCGCTGCGACAGCGTCGACGCGGGCGGGGGCGCAGCACCCGACCTACGCCTTTGACCTGAAGGGCGCCGGCGACGTCGTCTTGACCCAACCCGGCGACGCCTTTGTCGTCGTCGAATTTCCTGACGTCAGCGAAGGCCGCTACTTCGTCGTCGACCTCGACCGTCAGCTGTTCGTCGCCGAGGTCGAGAAGCACAAAGGTGGATCGTCAAAAATCGCGCTGCCCAAGGGGCAATACGCCATCAAGAAGCGCCTCGATTCACATCTTTTGATGACCCGTGTAAACGCGCGAGAAAAAGGCGTTGTCGTCGTCAACGATGACATGATGTCGCGGGTCGACTTCAAAGATGACTATGCGAAAGGCACACCGCTGTCGCTGTCGGCCACCATCGACAAAGAGGTCGGCCTCTCGCTCTCGGTCGGCGCTGGCGGCCAGGCGACGCTGTCGAGCGTCGACGACGGCGGGCTGTTTCCGGCCTTTCCGATGCTCGTGCTCGACGCGCGCGTGCACAACCTCTTGCGCTCGTCGTTCACCCTCGACGAGGCCTACGCCTACGCCTACGGCCGCA
>JANNAY010001160.1:0-5129 GCA_031384945.1 Deltaproteobacteria bacterium | reverse complement strand
CGCGGCCGTCGGCGTCGCCGTGCCTGCGCTGCTGCACCGGCTCGACGCGCGGCAACAGAGTCGGGTCGTGCGCGGCGGACGCGACGTCGTCACCACCGCGCTGCTGGCGTTCGCAGCGTTCGCGCACGCGCTGCTCGACGGCGCCGCACTCATCGACGGACACGAGCACGCCGGAGAAGTCCACGTCGACGACAGCATCCCGGTGCTGGCGATCGCTGTGTTGTTGCACCGGCTGCCGTACGGGCTCGCGTTGTGGACGGTGGGGCGCGAGCGGCTCGGGCTCGGCCGCACGCTCATCGTGTTGGCGTCGTTGGCGAGCGGCACCATCGTCGGCGCGGTCGTCGGCGACGCATTGGTGACATCGTCGACGGCGGCGGGCTTCGCGTTCGTGCAGGCCTTCGCCGCCGGTGCGATCTTGCATGTGCTGCTCGACGCGCCGCCGGTCGACGTCAGCGGTCAGCCGCGCTCATCATTGGTCGGCGTCGTCGTCGGCATCGGCGTGCTGACGGCGTTGGCGCAGACGCATCCGTTTTTGGCGACGGCCGCGGGCGAGCTCGACTTCACAACGACGTTGTGGATGCTGACGACGTCGCTGGCGCCGCCGTTGACGTTGGCGTTGCTGGTGTCGGCGCTGCTCGCGCGCTGGCCGCAGCGGCTCAACGTCTCGCCGTCGTTCATCGGCGCGGGCAGCGGCGTGGTCGCCGGCGTCTTGCGCGGGCTCTGCCATTGCGCCGTGGTGCCGCTGTTCGAAGGACTCGTGCGCCGTCGCGCCAGCGTCGCCGCCGCCGTCGCCTTTCTCGTCGGCGCCCCCGAGGTCAGCGCCGTCTCTCTCTTCGTCTCCGGCGACGTGCTCGGCGTCTCGTTCACCGTCGCCCGCGTCATCGGCGCCGTCGTCCTGGCCGTCGTCGTGGGCGTCGTCGTCGACCGCGTCTCTCACGGCGACGCCAGACCGGTTGCGTCGATGCCCAGCGCCACCGTCGATGTCGAAGGCGCCCGCACCTTCACCCGCGCGCTGCTGCGATCGTTCGATCACGCCGCCCCATGGCTGGTCGCGGGTGTCGTCGCCGCTGCGTTTCTCGAGCCGCTGTTGGCGCGAGACGCGCTCGCAGGAATTCCGCGGGCCATCGAGGTGCCGCTCTACGCCGTCGTCGGCGTGCCCTTCTACGTCTGCGGCACCGGCGCTGCCCCCATCGCCGCCGTGCTCGCCCACAAAGGCGCCTCGGCCGGCGCCGTCGTCGCGCTCTGGTTGGCGGCGCCCGCGACGAACCTGGCGACCCTCGGGCTGCTCACGCGCTTGATTTCGAAGCGCGCCGCCGTGGTCTTCGCCGTCGTCGTCTTCGTCGTCGCCGTCGTCGTCGGCAGCGTCGTCAATGCCAGCGGCGCCGTCGTCATCAACGACATCCACGCCCGCGTCGACGGGGGCGCCAGCGTCGTCGACCTCGCCTGCGCGACCTTTCTGCTCGTGCTCTTGGTCTTCTCAGTGGCGCGGCAAGGCGCCCGGGGATTTCTGGGACAAATCCTGCACCCCCTCGATGACGCCAAAGGTGGACATGTCCACGGTCCGCACTGCGGGCACGCCGAGCACAAGTCGCCAGGCTTCTTGAAGCGGGCACCCGTGGCCACCGTGAAGATTGATTTCACACCATGAAACCATTTCACGCTTCGCATGACGTCCATCATCGGGCTGCTAGGGTGAGTCGATGACGTCGTCGGCCGCGAAAAATCAGCAGAAGAAGCCAGCGCAGAACGCTGGCGGCGCGCAGGCGAAGAAGCGCACGTCGCACGACGCCATCGTCAGCGCGGCCGCGCGGCTGTTTCGCGAGAAGGGCTTCGCCGGCGTCGGCGTCGACGAGATCATGCACACCGCCGGGCTGACGCACGGCGGCTTCTACTCGCACTTCGACGACAAGACCGCCCTCATGGTCGAGGCCCTCGACGCCGCGTTCGTCGAAGCGCGCCGCTACATGGCGATCAAAGACGACCTCGTCGGCGACGCCTGGCTGCCGGCGGTGCGCGATCGCTACCTGAGCCGGGGGCACGTCGACGCGCCCGGCGGTGGCTGCGTGATTCCATCGTTGGGCGGTGAGGTCGCCCGCAGCGCCCCCGACGTCAAAGCTGCCTTTACGCGCGGCTTCTCGGCGACCGTCGACATGCTCGACGACAAGCTCAAGTGCACGCACCTCTCGCCGGCCGAGCGACGCGAGCTCGTGCTGCAATCGCTGATGACGTGGATCGGCGCCATGACCCTCGCCCGCGCCGTCGACCAGCCCGCGCTCGTTGACGAGATTCTGCAGACGGCGAAGCGCGCCACGCGTGCCTCGACCGTCGCCCCGAACGTCGCCTCGAACGTCGACCCGAACGTCGCCTCGAACGTCGCCTCGAACGTCGACCCGAACGTCGCCCCGAACGTTTCAGGCGGCCCTGCCTCGTCGACGTCCGGCTCGTCGTCAAAGTAGCCCCCCCTTTCTCATCGAGCGCCGCCCCGCCACCCTCGGGCCATGAAGCGCGCCCTGCCCCTGCTCAGCCTCGCGTCGGGCACCTTGCTGCTGCTGCTGCTGCTGTCAGCGTGTCCGGCCCCGACAACGACGACGAAAGAGCCGGCGCGCTTGATCGATCATGTCGACCCGACCATTGGCACGGGCGGCTTCGGCTTCGCGTACGGCGCGACGTTTCTCGGCGCCGCGGTGCCGCACGGCCTCGTCAAAGTCGGACCCGACACGACGGGCAGCTTCGGCGAATCGCGCTTTCTTCACTACTCGGGCAACTGGGCCGAAGACCCAACGGTGCTGTGCTTCAGCCACCTGCACCTGCACGGCACCGGGCTGCCCGAGGGCGGCGCGCTGGCGCTGATGCCGACGACGTCGTTTTCGCCGGATCGTCCGCGGGCCACTGACTACAAGGCCACGCGCATCGACGAAGTCATGACGCCCGGCAACTACAAGGTCACGCTGCAAGAGCCCGGCATCGACGTCGAGCTGACGGCGACGACGCACGCCGCGCACCACCGCGTCACGTTCCCCGACGGCACCGCCGACGCCGTTGTCGTCGTCGACCTCGCCCGCGTCATCGTCGGTGGCGAAGTTGACGCCGCCGACCTCGACGTCGACGACAGCGGCGTCTTCGTTGGACAGCTGCACACGACGGGCTCGCTCTCACCGCCCGGCGGCTACACGGTCTACTTCGCCATCGCCGCCGACGCCGCCGTCACCACGCCCGACGTGCTGCCTTTGACCGGAGCAGAGGTGCGCACCTCTTTGCACTTTGGTCCCCGAGATCGCGCACACCCGGTGCAACTGCGAATCGGCCTCTCTTTGGTCGACCTCGACGGTGCCATGCGCAACTTAGATGAAGAGATCCCCGCGTTTGGTCACGACGAGGTGGCAGCAAATGCGCACGAAGCCTGGAACTCATTGCTGTCCCGCGTCAGCGTCTTCGGCGATGCCGGCAAAGAAGCGAGCGACGCCCACGAGCAAGACCTCACGCTGTTTGCGAGCGCCCTCTACCGCTCGTTCTTGATGCCCACCATCGAGAGTGACGTCGACGGACGCTGGCGTGGACCCGACGGCGACATCCACGTCGCTGACGGCTTCTCGATGATGACCGACCTCTCGCTGTGGGACACCTACAGAAGCATTCAGCCGCTCTACGCGTTGGTGGCGCCCGAGCGCGCGCGCGACGTGGCGCTCTCGCTCGCCGCCTTTGCCGACGTCAAAGGCTTCGTTCCCCTCTGGCCGATGGCCACCGGCGACGCCGCCGTCATGATCGGCGCCCCCGCCGAAGTCACCGTCGCCGACGCCCTCGCCCGCGGCGCCATCGACACCGACGACGTCAGAGCCGTCTACGCCGTCATGCGCGCCGCCGCCCTCGACGAAGCCGCCCCCGTCGCCGGACGCGGCGGCCGCGGCGACGTCGACGCCTACGACCGCCTCGGCTTCGTGCCGACCACGCGCCGCGCCTCGGTGTCGTCGACGTTGGAGTTTTCGCACGACGACCAGGCCCTCGCCTCGATCGCCGCCGCGCTGGGCGAGAGCGAAGACGCGACACGCCTCACGGCCCGATCAACGTCGTGGCGCAACCTCTACGACGCCGACGTCGGCTTCTTGCGCGGCAAAGACGAAGCCGGCGCATTTCGCGTCATCGACGGCGAATTCGACCCCACCGACTTCGGCGATGACTACGTCGAGGCCGACGCCTGGCAATCGCTCTTTCCGGTGAATGACATCGAAGGCATCGAGGCTGTGTACGGTGGAAACGCGGGCGCGCGCGCCAAGCTGCAAGAGCTCTTCGAACTCACCGTCGACGACTGGGCCACGCGCGACACCGGCGCTGACACCTTTGGCCTGTCGCCCTTGCCCTTTCATTGGCAAGGTAATGAGCCGTCGCTGCACGTCTGTGCCCTGCCCTACGACCTCGGCGACCGCGTCCTCGGCCGCGGCTATGTCGATTGGGTCATCGACACGCAGTACGGCACGTCCTTCGAAGGCATCCCCGGCAACGACGACGGCGGCGCCACGTCGGCGTGGCTCGTCGAGGCCATGTTGGGACTGCACCCCATCGCCGGCACCGATCAGTGGGTGTTGGGCACGCCGCGGTTTGCCAAGGTCGACGTCAACGGCGTCGTCGTCGAAAACGACTCCGTCGGCGATGACGTCGACTGCGGCGCCGTCAGAGTCGCCCACGCAGACCTTGGCGACGGCGTCGTCTGCCGCTGAACGGTAACTCGTTCCATCCGTCGGGCAAAAAGAAGATGAATCATCTCCATCTCGTCCCCTCCTCCCGGTAGCGGCGAAGATGCCGAGTCAACGCGACAATGATTGAGCCGCGCCCGCGGAGAGCTCGCGATTCGTCACATCTTTGCCGGCCGACCGCCCTGCGCTCGGACCTCAAGGCCTCGCTGTGGAGAGGTAAATTTATGGGCTGGATGGCCAAGCTTCATGGTGGGAACCTCGACCTCCGACGAGCGCGCCACGAAATCTGTTTCGCATCTGTTTTGAAAAGAACAATCACCTGCGCAATGGCTCAGTGATAAACACATCAACCGCGCGACCAGATCCTGATTGCACCTCTCTACAGCGAGGCTTTGCGAGCGCCCGTGGAGAGGTCCGAGCGCAGCGAGGGGTGAGGTCTGC
>JANNAY010001143.1:0-3774 GCA_031384945.1 Deltaproteobacteria bacterium | reverse complement strand
CCGTGGGCAGCGTGTCGCACGAGAAGTCGACGCGGTTGACGCAGGTCTCGTTGATGCAGGCGAGCCCGAAGTCGCACGGGAAAGCCGTGCCCGACGTCGACGATCCGTTGGCGCCCGTCACGCACGCGCCGCCCACATCGGCGGGCTCGGCGACGACGGCACAGACCGTGGCGCCGTCGGTGACGGCGACGACGCAGTCGGCCTCGTCGTTGTCGCAGACGTCGTCGGCGGTGCACGCGCCGCCGTCGGCGATGTGCAGAAGCCCCTCACACTCGTCGTTGTCGTTGCAGAAGAGCTCGTCGGCGACGCCATCGGCGTTCAAGTCGCCGGGGGCCGGGTCGCACAGCTCGGCGGGCGCGTCGCAGCTCTCGCCAACGTCGCGGATCGAGATCGGCTCGGTCGTCCACGCGAGGGTGTAGGGGGCGCCTTCGATGTCGCTGCCGTCGCCGGCGAAGCCGCCGAAGTAGTCGGCGACGACGACGACGTTGAGGTCGCCGGCGGTGAGATTTCGCACCACCAGCTCTTCCGGCTCGCCACCGCCGGAGGAGTCGATGCCGGCGAGGCACGAGTCGACCGCGAAGCCGCAGCCGTCGAGGGCGTAGAGCGCCGTGTCTTGCGCATCGTCGACGGTGAGGGTGAACACCGCGACGCTTTGGGCGGGAATCGTGAAGCTGTGAAACGTGTCAGGACCCGACGCGTTGAAGTTCGTGCAGTCGCCCACGTCTTCGGCGTCGACGTCATCGACGGCGCCAGCGAGGGTGCCGTCGAAGGTACCAGTGGCGCCGACGAGGGCGGCCGCCGCAGCGCAGCTGTCGTTGGCCGGCGGCGGCGGCGGCTCGCCTTCGCCTTCTTCGCCTTCACCTTCTTCGCCTTCGCCTTCGCCTTCTTCGCCCTCGCCTTCTTCGCCTTCGCCCTCTTCACCTTCGCCTTCACCGCCGTCGACGGGTGGCGGGTTGCAGGCGGGGGCGAGCGCGAGCAGCGCGGCGCCGACGAGAAACAGGGACGATGTGCGCAACATGGAATCACCTCATGAAAGGGACGCTGTCACGGGCATGTTGCGCAGGACCCGACTTCGCCGCAACGATGAAACACCGGGGATCCGCCGACGGGTGGACGTCGGGCCGATGTCCGAGAAGAAGGATCAGATGAACGCCGACCTCGAACACGCGACCGCGCTGACCCGCGAGGCCGCGCGCGCCATCCTCGACGTCAAAGCAGAAGCACGCGCGTCTGCGATGACCAAGAGCGACGATAGCCCGGTGACCGCTGCGGATTTGGCGGCCGACAAGATCCTTCGTGCGGGGCTCGCAGTCGGCGGCGACACCGTCGTCAGCGAAGAAGCGTGGAAGAGCGATCGCATGCCTGTGCGCGGTCGCGTCTGGGTCGTCGACCCCATCGACGGCACCGAAGACTTCGTCCGCGGCACCGACGACTACGTCGTCCAGGTCGGCCTCGTCGTCGACGGGCGACCGGTGCTCGGCGTCGTGCTGCAACCCGCGACCGGCAAAATCTGGCGCGCTGTCGTCGACGACGGCTACGTCGAGGTCATCGACGGCGACGTCACGACGAAGCTGTCGCTGCCGCAGGCGGGCACCCTGACGTCGAAGCCGCGGCTCGCCGTGAGCGTCAGCCACCCGAGCTCGCTCGTCGACTTCGTCGTCGCCGAATTGGGCGCCGTCGTCGTTCCCGTTGGCTCCGTCGGCCTCAAGGTCGGCGCCCTCGTCGAAGGCCGCGCCGACGCCTACGTGACGGGCTCGACGCGCATCAAGGTCTGGGACACCTGCGCCCCTGTCGCCATCTTGCTGGCCGCGGGCGGCGTCGTCAGCGGACTCGCGCAGCGGCCCCTGCCCTACGACGGCGCCATCGTCCACGACGACGGCGTCTGCGCCTGGACGCGGCCAGCGATGACGACGCTGCTGCCCCAGCTCAAGGCCGCGATCGCGAAGTTTCGCGATCGCCACTGACGGCGATCATGAGCCGCGATCAGCCGAGTTTCATCACGCCGCTGCGCTGGGCGCGGTCGACCAGCTCTTTCCACACGCCGTCGGTGTCGGCGCGCAGGCGCGCGAAGCGCGCGGGATCGTGCTTGGCGAGGGCCACCTCGAGCTCGGGCTGTCCGGTGACGCTCTCGTGCTCGATGCCGTCGATGTGAAAGCGCACGCCCTTGCAGGCGTCGGCGAAGATCTCGGCTTCGTCGGCGACGATCTCGGGCAAGACGATGGGCGCGCGCGGCGCGTCGTCTCTCATGCGATCGACGTCGAGCAGGGCCAGCAGGTTGTTGGCGCCCGCATCGCGCGCGCCGATCGGATCGAGGCCGTGCAGCGCCGCGATCGTGGCGAAGACCGACGAGTGGTCGAAGAGCACGTCTGAGACGCCCTGCTTGACCCACGGACCGACGGCGAAAGCCGGCACGCGAAACCCCAGCTGGTCGAAGCCTTCGGCGGCGCGATCGTCGTCGACGAGCGGGGGGGCGACGTGGTCGTGAAAGCCGCCGTGCTCGTCGTAGGTGACGACGAACATGCACTCGTTCCACTGCGGTGAGGTGCGCAGCGCGTCGTAGATGAGCTGGATGAACATCTGCCCCGCCACCGGATGCGCCGGCGGATGATCGTCTGATCGACCATACAGTGGATCGAGAATCACGACCGGCGGCAATGTACCTGCGGCGGCGTCGGCGAAGAACCGGTCGAGGGGCTCGACCTCAGGAAACGAGCTCGAAACGTCGAGAGTGACCGCGAACTGGATGTTGCCGTAGTAGTTGGCCCACGGCACCTTGGCGCGGTCCATCTTCGAGAAAATGGTATCAATCGGTTCGGTGATGAAGTCGTTGCTTTGTCGTCCATGCGACGAGCAGGCGAGCATGTAGAAGCGGTTGGGCCACGTCGGTCCCATCACCGATGCGTGCCACCGCTGGCACAGCGCGTACTCTTCGGCCAACGCCCACGACGCCGTCTGCTTCGACCGCGGCAGGTAGTCCATCACGCGGTGGCCCTGCAGCGGGTCGCCGAGCCGCGAGGCGTATTCGCGGACGAAGCCGTCGCAGGCGCCGCCGTTGAACTGCTCGTGACAGCTGTCCCAGCCGTGCGGCGGATCAGAGATGCAGTTGAGATCGGCCTCAAGCGCTTTGATCAAGTTGCCGTCGGCGTCGGGGTTGGTCACTGCCGCGGTCAGGCCGTCGACGTTCTTGCCTTCGACCAGGCTCATCGCACCAAAGACGTGGTCGAACGATCTGTTCTCCATCATCAGCACGACCATGGTGCCGACCTTCTTTTTGGCCAGCTGCAACGTCGTCAGCTCTTTCTCGGTCAGCCGCCCGGGCAGGCAGCCAGCGAGGCCAGCAGCGGTGGCGGACATGCCCTGCAGGGCGCGGCGGCGGGTGAAGCGCATGCCCCTCTTCTAACCCAACAGAAGCAGAATGGAGCCTCCGATTGACGACGCTGTGAGCCATCGAAGAATCGTGACCGATGGGTCATTGCAATTCTGGACGCCTCAGCCCTTGTGGTTCGCGATCTCTTAGTTGCGAACGCCCAGGCTCGAGGCTCCTGAACTCCAAAGCCAGTTCAGGGCCTCGCGCGGGCGTTCGCGATCAGGCGCTCGGCGATGCGGAGGGAGTTGGCGACGATGGTGAGCGTGGTCGGCACCGTCATCGACGACGGCAGCGCGCCGCCGTCTGCGACGTAGACGTTGCTGACGTCGTGCAAGTGGCCGTCGCGGTTGGTGGCGCTGCTCTAGGGATCGTCGCCGAAGCGGCAGGTGCCGCCCTGCAAGACCATC
>JANNAY010001060.1:0-1874 GCA_031384945.1 Deltaproteobacteria bacterium | reverse complement strand
GCGATCGGGCGCAGCGGTGCGGCAACCGAACGCTGGGTTTCGGCTGCGCCGCGTTCTTCTTCGCCGTCGCCTGTGGATGCTCTGTTGGAGCCGGCGGCGGCCGTGGAACGGCGGCTGCTGGTCGTCCGCCTGCCGCCGTCGCGCTTGAGCGCGCCGAGCGAGCGCCGGTTTCTCGCCGCCACCGCAGCGCCAGCGCGCGGCTTCAGCCTGGGCGGCTTCTGGTTCGCCGTCATCGACGTCGGTGCTGTCGCCCGCGCCGAGGCCGAAATTCAGTCGCGCTATGGCGCCGTCGCGCGCGTCGACGTCTCAGCCGTCGACGCGACGTTCGCCATCAGCGGCGCCGCGGCGGCGGGGGCCGCGGCGTTGCCACCGCCGCTCGTGAAGGCCTTTGAGCGATTGTCTGCCTAGAGCGAGCCGGACCTACTTCGCGGCGCGGGCGGCGCGGGCGACGAGGCGGCCGTCGACGACGGCGAGGCGGATGCGGGCGCCGTCTTTCACTTCGCCGCGCAAGATGGCCTCTGACACCGGCGTCTCGACGAGCCGCTGGATGGTCTGACGCAGCGGACGCGCACCGAGCCCAGCGCCGTTGCCCTCGGCGGCGCTCTGCTCGACGAGAAAGCCCAACACCGGCGCGTCGAACTTCAGCTGGATGCTGCGGGTGGTGAGCAGCGCCCGCGCCGACGCCTCGAGCTGCAAGGCCGCGATCAGCTGCAGCTCTGCCGTCGTCAGCGAGGCGAAGACGCACTTCTCTTCGATGCGTCCCCACAGCTCAGGGATGAAGTGTTTGCGGGCCGCGTCGAGCACCACCTGCTCGTTCTTCTGCAGCTCTTTCGACGACGACTTGTCGTCGAGAACAGCGCCGAAGCCGACGGTCTTCGGCCTGTGCAGCAAGGCCTGCGCGCCGAGGTTCGAGGTCATGATCAAGACCGCGTGACGAAAGGTGACCGTGCGCCCTTGCGAGTCGGTCAAGCGCCCTTCGTCGAGCAGCTGCAGCAACACCGGCAAGACCTCGGGGTGCGCCTTCTCGATCTCGTCGAGCAACACGACCGCGTGCGGACGGCGACGAATGGCCTCGGTGAGCTGGCCGCCGTCGTCGTGGCCGACGTAGCCGGGCGGGGCACCCGTCAAGCGCGCGACGGTGTGCGGCTCAGAGAACTCGCTCATGTCGAGGCGCAGCAGCGCCTTTTCGGTGCCGAACAAGAAGTCGGCGAGGGCCTTGGCCATCTCGGTCTTGCCGACGCCAGACGGACCGAGAAACAAGAACGAGCCCATCGGCCGGTGCGTCGAGAAGCCGGCGTAGTTGCGGCGAATCGTGTGCGCGACGCGGGTGACGACGTGCTCGTGGCCGATGACGCGCTTGGCGAGCTCAGGCTCCATCTGCATGAAGCGCTGGGCGTCTTTGGCCAGCACGCGATCGAGGGGCACTTTGGCGACGTCGGCGCAGACGCGGGCCACGTCGTCTCTGACGATCTCTGATTTGCCGGCGCGCCGTCCACGCGACAACGCAAGATCCAAAAGGTCGAGCGCCTTCGCCGGCAATTTCTTTTCATGCAGAAAGCGCGACGACAGCTGCACCGCGGCCGCCACGGCATCGTCTGTCGGCGTCACCTGGTGGTGCTTGGCGTAGAGCGGCGCTGCGCCCTTCACGATGAGAATCGCCTCTTCATCTGACGGCTCTTCGACGACGATCTTGACGAACCGACGTTCGAGAGCCGGGTCTTGCTCGATGTATTTTCTGTATTCGTCGTTGGTGGTGCTGCCGATGCAAGGAAAGTCGCCGCGCGCCAGCGCCGCCTTCAGCTCGTTGGCGGCGTCTTGCGGACCTTCGCCCGAAGCGCCCGCGCCCATCAGGGTGTGAATCTCGTCGATGAAGA
>JANNAY010001039.1:0-1859 GCA_031384945.1 Deltaproteobacteria bacterium | reverse complement strand
GGTCACGTCGTCTTCGACGGCCGCAACATCTACGACCCGCGGCAGCTGCGCGACCGCGGCTTCGTCTACAGCGGCATCGGCCGCGCCTGATGCTGCGCTTCGTCGCCGTCGTCGCTGTCTTCGTCGCCGCGCCACCGACGGCGCCGTCTCAGGTCGACGTGCAGCGCGCCAGCGAGGTGCGCCGCTACATCGACGACGCCCTCGCCGCCGGCAGCGACGCCGTGCGCATTCACGCCGTGCTGAAGAAATGGTACACGCCGGCGGCGGTGAAAGAATACATTGAAAACCGCCGTAACTGTCTCTCTGAGCTGCGCACCGGCGCGCCACCTTCGCTCACGTGCCGCGGCAACGGACTGACCTGCACCGAAGACGACGCCACGGTCACCATCGTCGCTGCGGCCGGCGCCGAGGCCACCGTCACGCTGGTCGAGCGAGACGCCGAGACGCGGCTGACGCTGCAGCTCGAGGCGCGCAAGCGACCCCGCATCAGGTCGTTGACGTGCGCTGATCCGGCCGCGCCCGAGACGACGTCGGCGGCGGCAGCAGCGGTCCGCGGACACTGCGCGGGCACGGCTGTTTGCGGCGACGCCTGCGACGCCGTCGGCTGCCATCGCGTGGGCCAACGGTGCGCAGGCGTGCCGTTGAGCTGCGAGCTGCGCAGCGCCACCAGCTGCGCCGGGCAGGGATGCCAATGGGTACCGTGAGTCAGGCCGATTCAGTGTCAGGCTTTGGTGCCCAAGAACACGACGTGGCGTTCGCCACCGTAGTCTTGATCGTCGACCTCGATGGCGTCGGCGTCTCTGAAGCCGGCGGCAGCGACGCGGCCTTTGAATGCTTCGTCGCCGCAGCAAGACCAGACGGCATAGACGCCGCCGGCGCGCAGTGCGCGGTGGGCTTGCAGCAGTCCGCTGGCGCCGTAGAGGCCGGCGTTGTCGTCGTGGACGAGGGCTTCGGGGCCGTTGTCGACGTCGAGGACGATGGCGTCGAATTCGCCTTCAGCGCGGGCGATGACGGCGGTGACGTCATCGATGACCAGCTCGACGCGGGGATCGCGCAGCGGGTGGTTGGCGAGGTGGCCCGTGTGCACGCGGTTCCACTCGACGAGCGGGGCGCAGCGCTCGACGACGACGACGACAGCGTCTTTGGCGACGAGGTCGAGGGCGGCCCGCAAGGTGAAGCCAAGGCCGAGGCCGCCGATCAAGACGCGGGGGCGCGGGGGCAGACGCGACAGCGCCAATGCGGCGAGCGCATCTTCGGAGACATGGTCATCTTCACCCATCAGCAAATGCTGATCGATGCGGACCTCCCATATGCCATCGTCTTTGCACAGGACCAGGACGCTGCCGTCGACGTCTGCGGCGCTGTCGACGATGTCTAAACCCATGGGCGCCGGTAGCCCGTCGACCGTGGTCCGTCGAGCAGAAAGCGCGCAGCGTCGCAGCAGCGTTCCATTCCCAGATCCACGGCGCATGGGCGAGCATCGTCGTCGTCAAACCCGCTTGGAACGCCCCGGCAACCTGCTAGCTCTGCCGACATGCGCTTCACCTCACTCGTCGTCGGCCTCTTGGCCGCTGTTGTCGTCGCCTGCACGCCCACGGCCGGCGGTGGCACGTCGACGGCGAAGACCCCGAAGAAAGAAAAGACCGGCGAGGTCGTCGCGACCATCGGTGGCGACAAGCTGACCGTCGACGATCTGCAGAAGAAGCTCGAAGAGCAAAGCCCCTTCGTGCGCGCGCGCTACAGCGACCCTGAGAAGAAGAAAGAGCTGCTCGACGCGCAGGTGCGCTTCGAAGTGCTCGCGAAAGAGGCCCAGGCCCGCGGCTTCGACAAAGACCCCGAGGTCGAAGAGGCGGTGAAAA
>JANNAY010000991.1:0-2963 GCA_031384945.1 Deltaproteobacteria bacterium | reverse complement strand
CCGTGCGCCGCCTGCGCGTGCGCCTGTTCGAGAAGTTGCTGCGCCTGCCGCTCGCCTACTTCGACAAGCAGCCCCTCGGACGGTTGATGACGCGCGTCACCAACGACACCGAGAGCGTCGCCGAGCTCTTCTCGTCGGGCGCGGTCTCGCTGGTCGGCGACCTGCTCTTTCTGCTCGGCACCATCGTCATGCTCTTCGCCGTCGACGTTGAGCTGTCGTTCGCCTCACTGGTGGTGTTGCCGCCCCTCGCGGTCGGTGTGCAGTGGTTTCGCGGCCGCGCCAAGGTCGCGTTCGGCCGTGTGCGCACCGTCGTCGCGGCGATGAACGCGACGATCCAAGAGCTGCTCTCGGGCATGTCGATCGTGCAGCTGTTTGCCCGCGTCGACGACAGCGCGAGCCGCCTCGAGAACGAGAACGCCGCCTACACAGAGGCCAACAAAGACGCGATCTTTCTCGACGCCGGCGTCTTCTCGTTCGTCGACGCCATCTCGGTCGTCGCCATCGCCATCACCCTCGCTGCCGCGGGCGCCCTCGGCGTCGTCGGCGTCGACGGCAAGACCGCCGCCGACGGCGCGCTGTCGCTCGGCGTGCTCGTCGCTTTCGTCGACGCCCTCGGTCGCTTTTTTCTGCCCATCCGCGAGCTCTCGAACAAGACCACGGTGATCCAGTCGGCCCTCGTCGCCGCTGACCGCATCGTCGAGCTCGAAGAAGAGAAAGAAACGCTGCTGGCGCCGTCATCGCCGAAGGCCGCGAAGTTCGAGCGCGAGCTGCGCTTCGACGACGTCCACTTCGCCTACGAGGGCGCCAACGGGCAGCCCGGTGCGCCGGTGCTGCAAGGCCTGTCGTTCACGGTGAAGAAGGGCCAGCGCGTGGCCCTCGTGGGCCACACCGGCGCCGGCAAGTCGACGGTGGTGAAGCTCGTGCCGCGCCTCTACGACGTCAGCAAAGGCGGCATCCTCGTCGACGACGTCGACATCCGCGACTTCGATCCGCGGGCCTTGCGCCGCCTGACCACCGCGGTTCCGCAAGACACGTTTCTCTTCAACGGTACGATTCGCGAGAACCTCGCCTTTGGTGCGCCCGGCGCCAGCGACGAGAAGCTGCTCGACGCTGCGCGCGCTTGCTGCGCCGACGACGTCATCGAGCGCCACGGTGGCCTCGACGGCAAGGTCGCCGAACGTGGACAAAACCTCTCGCTCGGCGAGCGGCAGCTGTTGGCGTTGACGCGCGCGCTGGTCAGCGACCCGCCCATCGTCATCCTTGACGAGGCCACCGCCAGCGTCGACCGCGAGACCGAGCGTCGCCTGCAGCAAGCGCAAGAACGGCTGATTGCCGGCCGCACCGCGCTCATCGTCGCGCACCGCTTGTCGACCATCGAGAAGTGCGACCGCATCTTGTTCGTCGCCGACGGCAAGGTGCTCGAGCAGGGCAGCCACGATGAGCTGTGTGCGCACAACGGTCGCTATGCCGCGCTCGTCGAGCTGCAGCGCACCGAAGGTTGAGCATCTTGAGCAGCCAGGCTGAGCTGCTCGTTGCTCAGGCGCGCAGCAGCTTGCGGTGCGTGACGGCTTTGCTGTCGCCGTCCGCGAAGCGCCAGTGGCGTCGTCGATCGACGGGGTCGGCGTAGTCGATGCCGACGCGCGGTCCGGTCACCAGCCGCCCGACCGGGCCGCGCATGAGGGATAGGAATTGGCCGTCGATCAAGTCTCTTCCAGTGTCTGCTGTGGTGAGGTCGAGGGCTGTGCCTATTTTGCCGGGTCCGGCGCAGATGGCGGCGCCAAAGACGACGCCGCGGCGGGCGACGACGACGTCGACGCCATCGACGACTTCGGCGCCGCGGATGAGGACGCCGGCTGCTGTGCCTTCGTCGGCTGCTGTCATGTTCAGCATCTTGTGAATGCCGTAACAGAGGTAGACATAAGCATGTCCTGGAGCGCCGAACAGCGGTGCCGTGCGCGGGGTGAGGCCCTTGTGCGCATGGCAGGCGGTGTCGTGCTGCGCGTAGGCCTCGACCTCGACGATGCGCAACGCAACCGGCCCGCGGCGCACGATGACGCCGACGAGCTCTGGCGCCACCGCTTCGGGCGGTCGCGCGAAGAACGCCCGCGTCAGCAGCTCAGCAGTGCTCATCAGCCGTCGTCGACGACGCGGACGGCGAGGCCCTTCGCGAGGTAGGTGCGCAGACCGTCGACCCAGAGCGCACCGTCGCCGACGAGCTTCACGCCGCTGCCGTCGCGCACGATCTCGGTGACGTCGATCTCGACCTGAATCAGTTTGTTTCGGGGCACGACCTGCCCGCGGTATTTCCACACCAACGGCGCGCCGAGGGCGAGGCACTCGAAGCGCGGGCGCTTCATGCCGGCGGCGACGTTTTCTTGGATGGCGATCCACTGCAGCGCCTGCACCATCGCCTCGATGCCCAGAGACCCGGGTTGCACTGGATCTTGAAAGAAGTGCGCCTTGAAGAACCAATCGTCCACGACGACGTCTTTTGAGGTGCGCACGCGCAGGTGGCCCTTGTCGTTGCGCCACGCGCCCTCGATGCGGTCGAGCATCAACAGGTTCGGCGCGCCCGTGCGCGGCGGCAGCACCAGCGGACCGTCGACGACGTCGTCGAAGAAAGACCAGCTGCGATCGCTCGGCGCGCGCAGGCGCGCTTTGTCGGCATCGCTGCTGCCGACGCCGACTTGCACGGCGAGGGCCTCGTCGGGGAAGAAGCCGAAGACGGTGCTGCCGTCGAAGACGCGGTCGCCCGCGGCGTCTTTGACGTCGAAGGTGAACTCTTGAATGATCATGCCCGACGACGACGACGACTTCGTCAGCGTCGCCGTCGTCAGCAGCGCGCCGATGTCGTGTGGGATGTCTTTGTGCTGCACGGCTTTGCCGTCGAGGTTGCGGTACTTGAGCGGCTTCTCAGACGTGCGCGTCGAGCCGACGTACGACGAGAGCCAGCCGCATGGCTG
>JANNAY010000977.1:0-2173 GCA_031384945.1 Deltaproteobacteria bacterium | reverse complement strand
CGTCAAGCGCGTCGAAGGCGAACTGAAGATGCAGAACGAGAAGCGCACGCAGCTCCACATGTAGTCTACTCGCGGCCACCGGCCGAGGACGACGACAAGTGCGCATCGCGATCGACGCCCGCGGCAGTCAAACACCACACGCGGCCCGCGGCGTCGGCCGCGTCATCCGCGAATTCGTCGACGCTGCCGCCGACCTCGACGACCACGTCACTGCCGGCGTCGTCGTCGTTGGCGATGCAAAGCCGTCGTCGCTGCCCAATCGAGCATCACCTGCGCGCCTCGTGGGCGGTCTGCTCACCCCCGCCGCCTCCTTCTTCGACGACGTCGACGTCGTGCTGCGGCTCGCACCGACAGCGCCGTCGTCGGTCGACGGCCACAGCGTCGTCTGCTGCTACGACTTGATTCCGCTCAAGGCGATGGGCGCGCATTTTCCGGTGCACCGCCGGCTCCGGCACCCGCTCCACTACGTCGGCTACGGCTACGGCCTCGCGACCGTGCAACGCGCAACCGAGGTGTGGACCATCTCTCGCGCCGTCGCTGACGACGTCGAACGCCTGCTGCACGTGCCGCGCGCACGGCTGCACCCGATCGGCTTGGCGCCGGCGACGCTGCCGACGCCGACGGCTGCGCGGCGCACCTCGCTGCGCAACGCCTACGGACTCGACCTCGACGGCTACGTGCTCTGGGTGCTGGGCGGCACCAACGAGAACAAGAACGTGCCCGGGATGTTGCGGGTGATGGCGCAGCGCGGTCTGCCGCCGCTCGTCGTCGTCGGCGGCCACCCGCCCGCGGCGCAGCAGCGCGTGGCGCGCATGGCGAAACGCGCCAGCGCGCCCACACCGCGCTTTCTCGGACACGTCGACAACGAGAGCCTCGCGGCGCTGCTGCGCGACGCCGCCTGCGTCGTCGTCCCCTCCCTCGACGAAGGCTTCGGCCTCCCCGTCGTCGAAGCCCGCGCTGCCGGCGCCCGCGTCGTCGCCAACGACATCGCCGTCCTCCGCGAAGTCGGCGACAGCGGCGTCGTCTACGTCGACGTCAACGATGCCGTCGCCTTTGCCGGCGCCATCGCCGCTGCCGCGACCACGACGGCGCCGCCGCCGCCGACAGCGCGGACGTGGCGCGACGTCGCCATGGATGTGCTGTCGTTGTGCAAGAAGGCTCGCGCATGAAGCGCCCCAAGTTCGACCTCGCCATTCGCTCTGCCAGACGCCTGCGCAATGCGATCGGCGCTGAGGTCGCGCGGCTGCGCTCGGGCTACGAAGAGCGCGGCCAGATCGCAGCAGCGCTGGCCCGCCTCGAAAGCCAGCACCGCGGCCTTGTCGTCGATGACGACACGCCGCTCACCAGCCGCGCCTGCTGCGCCGTCGACTTTGACCGTCCCTCGTTCCGCGCGTGGTGCACGACGCTCGAACAACCGCACCAGCTGCACCGCAAGCTCTGGGAATTCTGGTTCGTCGCCCGCGCCCTCGACGAACGTGGGCTGTTGCGCGGCGGCAAGCGTGGCGTCGGGTTCGGCGTCGGCCAAGAGCCGTTGCCTGCGGCTTTCGCCGCCCGCGGCTGCGACGTCGTCGCCACCGACCAGGCCGACCCCGTCGGCACCGGCTGGGCCCAGTCGGGCCAATGGAGCGCGCGCATCGAAGACCTCCGCCGCGACGGCATCTGCGACCCCGAGCTCTTGCGCCAACGCGTCACGTTTCGCGCGGTCGACATGAACCACGTCGCCGATGACCTCGGGGTCGCCGACTTCGTCTGGTCTGCGTGTGCGCTGGAGCACCTCGGCTCGATCGACAACGGGTTGCGCTTCATCCGCCGCTCGCTCGACGTGTTGCGGCCCGGCGGCGTCGCCGTGCACACCACAGAGCTCAACCTCTCGTCACCGACGAAGACGTTGGAGCACGGCGGCACCGTGCTCTTCCGCCGCAGCGATCTCGCTGGCCTGATCACGAGCCTGCGCGCCGAAGGGCACATCGTCGCCGACGTCGACGAACGAGCCCCCGCTGGCATCGCCGACGGCTTCGTCGACGTCCCGCCGTACCGCCCCGAGCCGCATCTGCGGCTGCGTTTGAGCCGTTACACGACAACCTCCGTGGGCTTGATCATCGAGAAGCGCGCCTGAGGGCGACCTCGATGGCGTCGGTGTAGGCGGCGAGCTGGCGGTCGGCGGTGAAGGTCG
>JANNAY010000967.1:0-2877 GCA_031384945.1 Deltaproteobacteria bacterium | reverse complement strand
GCCTCGAAGCGATCGCGCAGTGGGTTTGTGTTGATGCTCGTGGTGTTGGCTTCGCCGTAGACGCTGGGGTCGACGTCGGCGCCGCCGGGGCCGACGAGTCCGTCGAGGGTGGCGGCCATGGCGGCGGTGACGCGGGCTCTGACGAGGGGGCTGCCCACGGCGATGTCGGCGCACGGCGGGATCAACACCGGGCGGCAGCCCATGGCCTCGACGAGGGCCAGCAGGGTCTCGGTGTTCTTGTGGTGTCCGGGCACGAGCATCTTGGGCTCGCTCAAGATGATGCCGACGGTGGGCCGCTTGTCTTTCTGCAACGGCGCTGACGTCGTCGAGGATGCCAGCGTCGCCAACGTCGACAGCTCCGCCGCCTGCGCCGCAAACGCGCCGGTCTTCTGCAGCCCGGCGACGTAGCGCTCGAAGCTGGTGCCCGCAGGCAAGAGCACGTCGACGTCGCGGCCGGCGACGCGCACGCTGTGCAGCACGCCCGGCGCCACGATCGCCTTGCCGCCCACCGACGACGCAGCCTGCGCCTGCGGAGCCGGCGTCTGCTCTGTCTTCGTCGTCGTCGCTGCTGTCGCCGCCGTCGTCGTCGCAGTCGTCGTCGAAGTCGTCGTCGAAGTCGTCGTCGCAGTCGTCTTCGCAGTCGTCGAAGGCGCGAGGCTGGGCTTCGTCTGCACGCGCATGGTCACCACAGCTTACTCAGCCGGCCGCGGATCGCGGACGACGACGTACGCGCCGTCGTTGGCCGCGCTGTAGTGGAGCGATCCATCGGCGCCAGAGGCGAGCAGGCCCTTGCCGTCGACGAGGGCGCACGACCACGTCGTCTTCGTCGCCGGCAGCTTCGTCGTCGGCGAACACGGCGACGGCTTCGTCTCGAGGGCGCCGGCGGCGTCGACGACGAAGTTGCGCATGTCAGCGGCGACGCGGTCGACGTAGAGGGCGCGGTGGTCTTTGCCGTCGTTGGGGGCGGCTTCGGCTTCGTCGTGGTCGTCGGCGGCGACGACGGGCTGGGCCGCAGGCGCAGGCACCAATGCGTTCGGCTGCTCAACGTGCACGCTCGGCTTCTCGCTGCACGCGGCGACGAGCGAGACGACAACAGCGACGATGAAGCAGCGCCCGCGCATGGCGATCAACCGCGGCGGGATTCGCTGGGGATGTCGGCGGTCGGACCCCGCGCGTTGTGGTCTTTGCTCGCCGTGCGCTGCTCGCGCGGGTGCGACTGCTCGCCAAGCTGCGCCAGCGTCTTGCCCAGCGGAGCGTGGGTTTTGTAGACGGTGTCGAGGTCTTTGTCGGCATCGACCTTCACATCATAAAGCGGCGGCTTCTTGTCGCGGTGCAGGCCGTCGACGTCGGCGTGAAACTGCCCCTTGGGAGCGAACTTCTCAGGCTCGAGCAGCATCTGTTTGGTGTACACCAAAGCGTGACGGTCAGCGTCGGCCAATTCGTATTCGGCGCCGAGCTTGATGGCATCGACCGGGCAGGCTTCTTCGCAGAAGCCGCAGAAGATGCAGCGCAGCATGTTGATCTCGTAGTGAACGGCGAAGCGTTCACCGGGCGAGTTCGGGCTCTGCGGGTCATTGTCGGCGGCCTCGACGTAGATCGCTTGCGAGGGGCAGGCGGCGGCGCAGAGGTGGCAGCCGATGCAGCGCTCGACCTCTTTCTTGGCGCCGTTCACTTCCATCATGGTTTTGTGAAGGCGGTGCCGGCCCCGGTACTTCGGCGCCACCGGCTTTTTGACCTCGGGGTACTGCACAGTCTCCGCCGGGCGGGTCGTGTGCTTGAGGGTCGTCAACATGCCTTTGACGACGGCAGCGGTGCTCTTCCACAACGACATCGGGCATCTCCAAACGCAGGGACGCGCTCGGGCTAGCAGCACCAGCCGTCGTCGTCACCGGCCATCACGCGCCGCCGTGGCACTTCTTGTATTTCTTGCCCGAGCCACACGGACACGGCGCGTTCGGCGGCGTCTTCTTCTCCGCCGTCGCCGGCGCCTTCTTCGCCTCCGTCCAGTCCCGGCGATCGTGAATGATCAGGGGGAGCTCTTTCTGCAGATACGAAGCACCCTCTGACAGCTTCCAGTCCGGGTCGACGTCGACGGCGGGGATCAACGCCTCAAAGGGCGCGAGGGTCACCAACCGCGCGAGGTACGGACGCCGCAGCAGCGCCTCGTTGTGATGACGCATGAGCCAGCGCCACATGGTGATGCTGGCGTCGTCGACGTCGGTGATGCCGTTCTGGTGCCGCGCCACCAACCGCGGCGCCTCGTGCCGCGCCACCAGCGGACGCCAGATGCGCCAGATGTCGGCGTGCCAGCCGCCGGCAGCCGCGGCGCAGGCGTCGTCGTCGTCGCCGGCGCAAGCGCGGATGCGGGCGACGGCATCGACATCGTGAAAGACGGCTGCGTTCGGCACAAAGCGCCTGAGCAGCGCCGGCAAGAACGCCGTGGTCGCGCGCCGCACGTCGCGCAGCATCTTGTCGCCGTCGTCGACGGGCACGTCGGGCACGAGCGCCGTTGACAACCGCTGCGCGTCTTTGGCGAAGCCAGGGTTTCTGAAAGCGACGGCGTCGAGCACGGCGGCGACAGCGGCGGGCAACAGCGGGCTCTCGCCGAGCTGTGGCGCGAAGCGCTCAACGGCCGCCAGCGTCGTCGCTGGGCGGTTCGCCAAACACCACAGCGCCCGCGACGTGAGAATGACGTCGACCGAAGCGCAGGCCGCGATCATGACGCCGTGGGCGTAGTCTTGGTTGGCGAGCAGCGAGAACGAGACCGCGCCGCCGACGTAGATGCGCCACAGTTCTTCGCCCGCGGCGGCGTTGATGGGCACCCCCAGCCCGACGGGGGCGATGACCTGGGTGATCGCGTGCTTGATGCCGTCGGCA
>JANNAY010000894.1:0-4330 GCA_031384945.1 Deltaproteobacteria bacterium | reverse complement strand
GGTTGCCGCTGCTGTCGAGCGCCAGCAAGCGCAGCAGGGTGTCGCCGGGGCAGAGGCCGTCGCGTCCGGTGGTGCGCAGGTCGAAGGGAAAGCCCGTGACTGGGTGCAGGCGGTAGAGGTCGATGTCGCCGGCGGGCGCGATTTGTCCGAGCACCGCGCCAAAGACGGTGGCCGTGCCGCGGATGTCGTCGATGACGCCGTGGCCGGGGTCGTCGACGTCGGGGGCGGTGGCGAAGCTGTTGTTGGCGGGTTCTTCTTCGGGTGACGTGCGCTCGGGACCGTTCAAGCCGAAGCCGGCGGCGATCAACGTCGTGGCGGGGTTGATCTTCACGCTGAAATTCTGGCTGCCGAACGAGAAAGTGTCGCCGCCCGTGACCGTGTACGCGTAGGTGCCGTTGCTGGCGCCGATGGCGCGCACGAAGAACGTCGCCGTCGTCGTCGGCGTAAACGTCAGCGTCGGACAATTCGGCGAGGCCAACGTCGCCGTCGCCGCCTGCGTGGCGCCCGCCGCGTTGAAGATCGCCAGCGAGCCGCCGGTGCACAGGCCCGGGATGCCGGCGATGGTCACGGCCTGACCGCTGATCATGTTCAAGCCATAGAAGTCGGACTCGCCGTTCGACGTGCCCACCATGACGCCGTCTTTGCGCAGCGGGTCGGCGGTCGCGATCGAGTTGTTGGGCTCAGACTCGCCCTGCGGCGCCGGCAAGAGGGCGCGAAAGACCCAGGTGCCAACCGCCGACGACGGCGGCGTCGCCTGCACGTTGGTGCGGTCGGTGCGGTTGAGGGTGTTGTTGATCCACGGCGGCAGCGCTGGCGGCGCGCACGTCGTCGTCGACGGGCAGCTGACGAGCTCGAGGATGTCGCTGACGAAGTTGGCGTTTTGCAACGCCGTCTGGCGTCCGTAGAGCGCGATGTTGCGCACCGCGGTGTCGCCGCCGAGCAGCGTGTCGTCGTGGGCGATCATGCGCGCGGGATCGGTCGCGCTGCGCGTGACGTTGAGGCTGAAGGTGCGTTGGCCGCAGCCGCTGGTGTCGCATGCTTCGACGACGACGCAGGGCATGTTGCCTTCGGCGGCGGCGGTGAGCGCAGCCGCGAAGCTGAGCGTGTTCGCAGCGGCGCCACCGGTGCCGATGCGTGAGGTGGCGGCGAGCCGCAAGCCCGGTGGCGTCACGAACTGGGGGCCGCTGCAGCTGCCGAGCTTCTGAAAGACGCGCCAGCTCATGGCCCCACGCCCCGTCGTCGGCACGGCACCCGTCGCTGAGAGCGCGACGCTCATGGCCGTGCCTGCCCCAACGCTCTGGTTGGCGATCACGCCGATGGTCGGCACGGCGCCGGCCGGCGTCGCGGCAAACGCCACGACGACGAGCGCTGCCAGCGCGTGTTGCTTCAGTGAATTCATGACCACCTCGGTGCGGTATCGTAAGGGAGCGGCGTGACGGTCGTTGTGCTCAGCGCACGATGAGCCAGGCGGTGCCGCCCGGCCCATCGGCGCACAGCAAGCCGCGCGACGTTGGAAGTGTTTGTCCGACTTGTGAGACAGACGGCACCTGCAGCACCGGGCGCAGCGCGCCGCCAGCGACGTCGACGAAGACGGCGCCGTCGTCGACGGTTGAGACGACCAGTTGGTCGCCAAACACGGTCATGCCTTTGACGCTGCCTTCGTCGAATTCGACGGCGCCGTTTCTGTCGAGCACGCCGTCGGCGGAGACGACGAAGATGCGGTCGCCGACGTCGGCGAGGCTGCCGGCGATGAAGGCGCGGTCGACGCCGGCGTCGTCGACGATGAAGCCGATGTCGCTGGCGCTGCCGCCTGCTTCGAGGGCTTGTTCGACGACGACGTCGCCTTCTTCGGCGCCGATCGAGAACACGCCGAACGGCTGCGTGCCGAAGTAGACGCGGCCGCGGCGCTCGACGGCGGTCAGCACCTGCGCGACGGCGCCGAGGTCGCTGACGACGACGTTGTCGAGGGCGAGGCCGCTGGCGTCTTCGGCGATGTCGGCGCTGACGATGGCGGCTTCTACGGCGGCGCCGCCCTCGGCGACGACGCCGAAGACGAGGCGGTCGCCGACGACGACGCCGAAGCCGCGGTAGGGGGCAACGAGGCCGTTGTCGGCGAGGGCGCCGCTGATGTCGACGACGCCGGTGCTGCCGTCGTGGCGCAGCAGCGCGTCGCCGGCGATGAAGCCGGTGCCTTCGACGGCGGTGACGACGAGGTCGTTGTCGACGGCGACGGTGCTGATGACGCCGCCGTCGTCAAAGCCGAACAACGACGCTTCGGCGCCACCGCCGAGCAGCTGGCGCACATGGGCGCCCTGCCCGGCCGCTGGCGCGACGCGCGTGACCACACCCTCGGTGGCGGTGGCGAGGCGGCGCTCTTCGTCGATCAGCGGCGCGCTCACCGTGGTCGCGCAAGCGAAGCGGCTGCCGGCGTCGTCGGCCACGCCGGCGCAGAAGCCGCCCTCGACGGCAGCGACGCCATCGACGTGGGCGCCGACGCTGACCTTGCCGATGAGGTCGACGCTGCCATCGTCGAACTCGCCGACGGTGACGTCGCCAGCGTCGTCGCCGATGAGCACGGCGTCGTCGAAGACCGCGAGCGACAGCACGCTGCCGGGCAAGCGGCGGCGGGCCACGAGCCGGGCGCAGTCGGCGTTGACGGTGCCGCAGGCAGAGACGTCGACGACCGCGACGCCGTTGTCGCCCTGGCCGACCCAGGCGCGGCCGTCGACGATGACGAGGGCGTTGGCGGCGGTGGGCAGCGTGACGCGTCCGACGCGCCTGGGGGTCGAGGTCGCGTCACCGATGCGCTGCACCTCGATGACCTTCTCGTTGCCGTCGCGGGCGACGACCAGCAGCCGTCCGAAGCTGGCCAGCGCGATGACCCTGCCGTCGGCGTCGCCGTCGAGGGCGCGGTTGACGAAGGTGCCGTCGTTGTCGAGGTCGACGACGCCGTTGTCGCCGCCGACGAAGACGTGGCCGGCTCTGACGGCGAAGGCGTGGGCGTCTTTGCCGCCGAGGGCGATGGTGCGGCTGGCGCCGGGTGCGCCGTCGCCGTCGAGGTCGACGACGGTGACGCCGAGGACGCCGCTGGCGCACAAGAGTGAGTCGCCGACGATGGCCACGTCGTGGGCGATGGCGTCGACGACGTGTGAGGCGCCGCTGCGGTCGAAGACGACGGCGCCAGCGTCGCCGCGGGCGAAGGCAAAGGCGCCGTCGCGGGCGGCGACGCGGCGGGCGTTGCCGACCGGATCGATGGCGCGCGCAGCGTCGACGACGAAGGTGACGACGTCGGGACGGACCGCTTGTGGCGCGCTCCAACACGATGTGTTGCCGGCGCCATCTTTGGCTGCGGCGAGCACGAACAGGTCGGTGCCCGGCTGCAAGCCCGACAGGGTCAACGACGCGGCGGCGACGTCGATGGGGCTGCGGCCCTCGACGGCAAAGGCGCCGTGCACGACGCGGTCATCGACGCCGGGCTTGCCGAATTCGCAGCCGCCTTCGAACGAGACGGGGGCGACGACGGCGTAGGCGACGACGAAGCTGGCGCTGCCGTCGTCGCCGTCGACCACGGCGGCGGGCGCGAGCGCCACCTGCACG
Source organism: Deltaproteobacteria bacterium (assembly GCA_031384945.1). GTDB lineage: Bacteria > Myxococcota > UBA727 > UBA727 > VGSZ01 > VGSZ01. The sequence goes on along the minus strand of JANNAY010000894.1, from coordinate 733 downwards.
CGGTCGCGCGCGGCGGTCAGCGAGAGTGCCGGCGGAGCAGGGGCCAGGCCGTCTTTGTCGACGGGAAAGCTGACCGGCGCCGAGGTGTTGCCGAGAGCGTCGACGGCGACGACGTCGACGCGCCAGGTGCGGCGGACGTCGTCGTCGGCGACGCCGGGGGTGGCGTCGAGCACGAGAGCGACGAAGCCAGCGTCGACCTCTTCGTCGCGCACGACGGCGCCATCGGTGGACTCGCGCAAGCGGTAGACGACGCCGCTGTCGTCAGCGGCGATGTTGACGCCGGCGGCGGCTTGCGCGCCTGGGGCGACGTTGTCGACGTTGACCAGCGTCGGCGGCGCGCTCACCACCGGCGACGGCGGCGCGGAATTCTTCACCGCGCACAACGTCGGCAACGTGCGCTCTTCGCCGAAGCTCAACGCGAGCGACGTCGCGTCGGGCACGTCGAAGCCGTCTCTGGCAACCTCGACGACGTAGTCGCCGGCGGGCACGAAGGTGAATTCAAAGCCGCCGCTGGCGTTGGTTTCTTTGGACTGTCCGACGATGCCATCGCCGCCGTCGCTGAGGCCGCGCAAGACGACGACGAAGCCTTCGTTGTCGCCCGCTGCGACGTCAGCGCCGTCGGCGCAGACGCCCGCGGCGGGGACGCTGCCGTCGACGTCGGGGGCGACGACGCCGCGCACGGTGCCGCGCAGCGTGGCCCGCTCTTGAAACTCGGGATCGGTGGCTGGATCGA
>JANNAY010000891.1:0-17050 GCA_031384945.1 Deltaproteobacteria bacterium | reverse complement strand
CGCCGACGGTGACGACGACGCCGGCGTCGGCGGCGTCGACTTTGTCTCTGACGGCGGCTGCGGTGCTGGCTTCGTCGATGGCGACTTCGACGATGTCGCCGCCGAATTCGCCTTTGAAGCCGGCGATGGCTTCGTCGAACTGGGCTGTCGATTGCTTGGCTTTGATGAGGACCGCGCGCGCGGCTGAGGCGCCAGGCGCGCTCAACAGGACGACGACAGCGACGATCAGCGACCTCAACCCGATGTCCCCCCGCTGTCGTCAGCGCCGTCGTCGAGGGGAACACAGCCGTCGCCTTCATCGTCGCCAGCGGCCTCGTGAAAGTCGTCACACACGCAGGTCGGACCGCGGGCGATGTCGATGCAGACCTCGCCGTCGCCGCAGACGACGCCGTTGCAGCGGTCTTCGTAGACGAGGCAGCCGGCGACCGCGCTGATGACGCCCACGACGAAGCTGCTGACGACGACGAAGAAGAAGCGGGCGTTCACAGGTCCACCGCCAGATCGATGCGCAGGGTGCGGCCGTCTTGCAGCAGCCGCGGCGCCAACAAGCGATCGCTGACGGGGTGCTCGTACCTGCTGTCGAGAGCGTTGCGCACGCCAAAGGCCCAGCGCAGGTGCGTGAAGCGGCCAGACAGCGTCGAGTCGACGACGACGAAGGGGTCGGTGAGGTCGCCGTCTCTGTCGATGCGGCCGAGGTCGAACACGGCGCGGTTGGCCCACTTGAGGTCGCCCAAAGGCGTGAGCGGCACGATGGCGGTCACGGCGCCCGTGTGCTCGGGGCTGTTGGGCACGAGGTTGTCGGAGAACGGATCGGAGAGGCGCGTGCGCTGGTAGCTGTATTGCGCCGCCAACAAGAGCCCGATGGCCGTCTGGTGGCGCAGCTCGCCCTCGAGCCCGAGGGTCCACAGCGGGTCGGCGACGTTGGTGACGCCTTCGACGTTGGTGGCGTCTTCTACGATATAGGTGAGCAAGTCAGAAACGCGGTTCACGTAGGTTGTAGCCAACGCGGTCGTGTCGCCGCCGAAGAGCTTCGGCAAGCGGCGGCGGTACTCGAGCTCGCCGGTGTAGATGGTCTCGGGCCCGATCTCGGTGTTGTCTTTGAACGAGAAGCCGTTGGCCTGGTCAGACAGCTCGTAGAGCGAGGGGATGCGGTAGGCGCGTCCCATCATCAGCTTCACAGTGTCGTCGTCACTGGGCAACCAGATCGCAGCGAGGCGCGGGTTGATCGACGGCAAGAACGCAGCGGGCTCGGGGTCGTCGCCCTCGGGCACGTTGATGAGCCAGCCGTCGAAGCGGGCGCCAGCGTGCAGATGCAAGAACGCGAACGGCGCCCAGTCGGCGAGGGCGTAGGCTGAAAAATACGCGAACGTGTTTGACTGATCGAGATACGGTTCTTCGGCGGGCTCGTCTTTGCCAAACCAATGGTTGAAGGGATGAACCTGGCCTTCGATGCCGGCGGTGGCGCGCAGCCCGTCGACGAGGTCGAACCGCACGCGGGTCTCGAGGCCGCCCCACACCGCCTGAAAGGTCTCGAACGACGGCGAGAAGGCTGGGTCGGTGTACGTGTAGTGCCCCTCGTAGCCTTGGCCGTCGACGTAGGCGCGCGACAGCAGGGTGACGCCGTCGGTGAGCACGGGCTCGTAGCGCAGCTCGACGAAGCCGCGGCCGTCGTTGCCCATGTTGCGTTGGTCGCCGAAGACGACGCCGAAGGTGCCAGTGGGGATGCGCCGGTTGCGCTGGTGAAACGAGCCCTCGAGCGTGAGGTCGCCCCAGGTGCCTTTGGCGATGACGGTGCCGGTGTTGTAGGCGTCGGCGTCGACCGCGTTGCCGTCGGGCGCCCACGGCGTGCCGATGTACGCATCTTGCTGCAAGTCGCGGCCCGGCCGCGCCGAGGCACCGGCCGAGACCCAGAATGAAGCGCCCTGCAGCACGCCGCTGTCGAAGGTGTGGCCCCCGTCGAGGTGCAGGCGCCCGCTGTCGAAGTCGAGCAGCGTGAATGAGGCCCGCAGGTGGTGGTCGATCGTCTTGGGCGTCGTCAGGTTGACGACGCCGAAGAAGGCGCCGGTGCCGTAGAGGGCGCTGCCGGGGCCGCGGACAACTTCGATGGATTCGACGTGTTCGACGTCGGTGGCGAGGTCGTTGCCGATGTAGCTGGAGAAGATCCAGTCGTCGTTCATCACGTGGCCGTCGAGCTGCACCTGCAGTCGGTTGCCGTAGTCGCCGAAGCGGTTGAAGCCGCGGACCCCGAGAGAGACGTAGAAGCGGTCGTCGGTTTGGTAGAGGCCGCGCACGCCCTGCAGCGCTTCGGCGACCGTCGAGAACGCAAACGCGTCGAGCTCTGCCCGCGAGATCGTGGTGACCGACGCTGGCGCGAGTCGCACGGGCTCGGCGCTGCGTGACGCCGTCGTCACCAGCTCGTCTTCGAGGGCGAACAGCTCTTCTTCGCCAGCGGCGACGTCGGCGTCGGCCCGCAGCGCGACCGCACAGAGCGAGCCCAACAGAGACGCGACCAACGCGCGCGACAGCGACGACGACGTCATGATGCCCCTCCTCCACGAGAGGAGTAGCGCGACTGGGCGGGGCGCTTCAAATATTCAGAACGAGCATGCTGCGCTTTACTGAACGACGAGCACGCCAGCGTCGCGCATGACGGCGACAGCGGCGTCGCCGTCAGCGGGCTTGACGTTCACGGCGCGCACGCCGGGGGCGAACAAGAAGACCATGAGGCCGTGTTTGACGGCGTCTAAGACGCTGGCCTTGACGCAGTAGTCGGTGGCGAGGCCGGCGACCACGAGGGCGTCGACGTTTCGGCGACGCAGGTCTTGCAACAACGTCGTGTCGCGTCCGTCGTGCTTTCGCTTGCCGTCAAAGGCGCTGTATCCGCCGTCGTCTTCGGGGTCTTCGCCTTTGTCGTAGACGGCGGCGCCTTTCATCTCGAGGCCGCTGTGAAACTCGGCGCCGCGCGTGCCGACCACGCAGTGCGGCACCCAGATGCCACCGCGCTCTTTGAAGTGCCGCGTCGACGTCGGATGCATGTCGCGCGACGCGAACACCGGGGCCCCGCGGTGCTTCGCCAAGAGCGCGTTGATGGGCGCCACGATGTCATCGCCGCCGTCGACGCCGAGGGCGCCACCGGGAAAGAAGTCGTACTGCGGATCGACGAGCAGGATGCCGGTGGTCATGGCGGCGACGTTAGCAGCGCCGGTTCGCGGTGTGCGTCAGCGTCGACGAAAGCGCAGCACCTTCACGCTCAGCGTCACCGTCAGCGACACCGGCAGCAGGTCGTCGTCGCCGAGGTGGTGGTGGTGCGGCGTCATGGTCAGCAGATCGACGAGCCCGCTCTCGCTCAGCGCCAGGGTGCCGCTGACGACGTCGCCAGCGCTGTCTTTGCCGTCGCCATCGCCGGCCTGATCAAACCAGGCCTCGAGCTGCTCTTTGACGCGCTCTTCTTTGTGCGGCGCGATGCCGAGACCCGAGATGGCGCGCAGCTCTTGCAAATGATCGGGCAGCGGGACGGCGACGACGACGCTGCCGCCGGCTTTGACGACGCGGCCGAAGTCGGCGGAGCGGGGGGCGAAGACGTCGACCACGACATCGACGCTGGCGTCTTTGACGGGCAAGTGGGCGCTGTCGGCGACGGCGAAGAGCGCGCCGGGTTCGCTCTTCGCGGCGAGGCGCACGGCCTCTTTCGCCAGGTCGGTGCCGATGACCGTCGCTGCAGAAAGGCGCGCCACAATCGCTGATGTATAATGCCCTGTTCCACAGCCAGCGTCGAGAATCACCGGCGCAGAAATGCCGTCACAAGAGGCGACGACGCAGGCTGCGACGGCGTCGGCGACGGCCGCGTAGTGGCCGGCGGCGAAGAAGCGACGGCGTGCTTGCAGCATCTCTTTGCTGTCGCCCTCGAGCCGCGTCTTGCCGTGTCCGGCGGGCAGCAGGTGAAGATGTCCCTCTTTGCCGAAGTCAAAGCTGTGTCGTTGTTCGCAGGCAACGAATCTTTCATTGACGTGTAAAAAGCCGCTGCCGCAGATGGGACACCGCAGGAGCGAGAGGCCCTGCTTCACACCAGGTGCAACGCGTCGCGCGTGGCGGCGAAGGTGATCTTGAAGGCGACGCCCTTGCCGTTGGCGCCGTGGGGGGCGGTGTCGACGGCGATGCGGGCGCTGTGCTCTTCGACGATGCGGTGCACGATCGCCAGGCCCATGCCCTTGTGGCCCTTGCTCGCGCGCGTCGTGAAGAAGGGCTCAAAGATGCGCTCGAGGTTCTGCGGCGGTACGCCCTGGCCGCTGTCTTCGACGACGAGACGCACCAGCTTGCCGTCGACGGCGTCGGTGCGCAGCGTCAGCGTGCCGCCTTCGGGCATCGCGTCTTTGGCGTTCAACAGCAGCTGCAACACGGCCTGCTGCAAATCGGCGGCGCGCCCGCGAATGCGCGGCAGGTTCTCGCCGAGCTCTTTCTTCACCGCGATGCGCGCCGTGATGATCGGACGCGCCACCAAAGCCAGCGCGCCGTCGATGACAGAGTTGACGTCGACGGTGCCCATCGCTTGCTGCGCTTGATCTTGCGAGAGCCTGAGCAGCGATTCGACGATGTCTTTGATGCGCAGCGCCTCTTTCTCGATGTCTTCGAGGTGCGGACGAATGCGCGTGTCGGCCTTGTCGCTGCGCAAGAGCGCGAGCTGCGCCGAGCCCAACACCGCCGCGAGGGGGTTGTTGATCTCGTGGGCGACGCCGGCGCCGAGCTCGCCGACGGCGGCCATCTTTTGCGACTGAATGAGCTGCGACTGCGCCTCTTTCAAGTCACGCGTGCGCTCGTCGACCTTCGCCAAGAGCTCGTCGTTGAAGGTGCGCAGCTGTCGGTCTTGCTCGTCGACCTGATCGGCCATGGCGTTGAACGAGATCGCGAGGCGCCCGATCTCGTCGTTGCCGAGGTTCGGCGCGCGCACTTTCGCGTTCGCCGGCGCATTGGCGCGCAGGCCGTCTGCGGCCGAAGTGCCCGTAGCAGCGTCGCCCTGCTTGCCGAACTGCTGCACCACCCGCGTGAGCACCTCGACGGGCCGCACCACGCCTTGCGCGAGCACGATGCCGGCGAGCAGCGCCAGCACCAGCGCAGCGCCGACCCAGAAGGCGACGCGGCGGGCGAGGTCGTCGACGGCGGCGAGGGCTTCTTTTCTGTCTTTCTCGACGACGACGCCCCAGGTGCGGCCTTGCGGTCCAGCGAGGCGCGTGAGCCGGGCCCAGGCGACCAGCGTCGGGTCTTCGTCAGCGTCGAGGTTGACGACGCCCGAGGCCGCCTCTTTGGGATCGAAGAGCGCTTGCACGCCTTTGTTGCTGGCGACGTCGGCGCGCGTCAGCGCCTTGAGCGACTCGGTGTGGCAGACGACTTTGCCATCGAGATCGACGAGAAACGCCGTCAGTCGCTCGTCTTTGGCTTCGACGAAGCGCTCGTTCAGGCGGCGCAGCGAGAGCTCGACGGCGACGACCCAGGGGCGTTCTTTGCCATCAATGATCGGTCCAGGAACGCGCACGGCGAGGGCGATGAAGGGTGCGCCGCGGGCCTCGTCGGCGTAGGGCACGCTGACGGCTTTGCCCGCCGACAGCGCCTCGGCGAGCGGGATGTGATCGGCGAAGCGCGGCAGCGCCGAGGCGGGAAACGCCTCGTGATCGGCGAGCCCAGCATCGGTGCCCACTGTCTCTTGAAACACCGGGTCGTTGACGCCTTCGCCGGTGACGCCGTCGACGAGGGCGACGGCGGTGCGCTGGGCGTCAGAGCGGTAGATCAACCACAGCGCGCCGGGCCGCTCGGCGGGCGCCAGGTGATCGAGCCCCAACAGCGACGCCTGCTTCAGGTCGTCGAGCGAGCCCAGGATCGTGGTCTCGCCGAGCTCAGCGAGGTGGCGGGCCTCGGTGTCGAGGGTGTCGGCGTGGGCCTTGGCGACCGCGTCTTTGGCGAGGATGACGCCCGAGATGCCGCTGACGGCGACGGGCAGCACCGCCACCAACAACAACACCAACAGGACCTTGACGACGAGGCGCACGCTGCGGGCACTCTAGTCCCATGGCCAAAATGAAAGCGAAGAAGCCAACGTCGACGAAGAAGTTGTCCCATGTCGACGACGACGGCCGCGTCACCATGGTCGACGTCTCTGGCAAAGCCGACAGCGCGCGCCACGCGATCGCCCGCGGTCGGCTCTTGTGCTCACCCGAGACGCGGATGGCGCTCTTGTCGGCGACGACGTCAAAAAAAGGTGAGGCGATCGTCACCGCCAAGATCGCCGGCATGCTTGCGGCCAAGCAGACCGGATCGCTCATCCCCTTGTGTCACCCGATCGCGCTCACCGATGTCAGCGTCGACGTCACCGCCGTCGACGGTGGCTTCGACATCGAGGCCCGCGCCGCCTGCGTCGGCAAGACCGGCGTCGAGATGGAAGCATTGGTCGCCGTCTCTGTCTGCGGCCTCACGCTCTACGACATGGGCAAAGCGATGGAGCGCGGGATGCGCCTCACCGAGGTGCGCCTCGTCGAAAAGGCCGGCGGCAAAAGCGGCACATGGCGTGAGCGTTGATGCACTTCGCCCCACTTCTTTGACCTCGACGACAGATCTGCAGCCGCTGCCTTGATCTTCGCTGCGTCGACGATGATCGACGCTTAAACAGAAACATGGCCGTGTTGTGGAAGCCAGGCGACGACCCTCGACAGGCCCACGCAGCCTCACCTGCAAAGCATCGTCGCTTTCGCCGCGCCTTCTCGTTCGGCGCCTTCTTCGTCTCCGCCTTTTTCTGCGCCGTCGTCGTCTTCTTCGCCGTCGACGGACCCGTGGCGATCTTGTCGCGACACCTCGCGCCCGTTGAGGCGTTCGTCGAAGAAAAGCTCGATCGACGGCTCACCATCGGCAACGTCAGTGGCACGGTGTGGCCCGAGCTCGCGCTGCACCTCGGCGGCGTCGCGATCTCGGGCAAGCACGGCCAAGGCGAGCCCTTGCTCTTGCTGCCTTCGATCATCGTGCGCATCGACGCCAAAGAGGCCGCGCGCACCTTGGGCCAACACATCGTCATCGAAGAGATCGTCGTCGACGGCGGCGTCTTGCGCGCCGAGCGCGACGAATTCGGCGAGGTCGATGTGCTGCAGATCTTGAAGCTGCTGCCGCCCATCCCACCCGAGGTCGCCGACAACGGACTGCTGCGCCGGTTTCGCGTGCAGCGCGGCCGCATCGAATTTCACGACGCCATCGACCGCGAAGGCGGCGGCGTCAGTGTCACCGTCAGCGACGTCGCCGCCGTCTTGTCTGACGACGCCGCCGCCGGCCGCCCCGCCGATTTGCACATCACCGGCGTGTGGAACGAAGCCGGCGGCGCGCCGCTCGTCCTCGAAGGCCACGTCGACGAAGTGCCGCACAACCTGCGCCCCGTGCCCGTGCCAAAGACCGAGCTGCGCCTGACGGTCAGCGACGCCACCCTCGCCACCGGCCTCGAGAGCCTCGGGCTGCCGCCGGTCTTTCACCGCGGCGTCGCCGACCTCGTCGTCGACGTCGACCTCGATGCCAGCGGCGTCTACGTCGACATCGCCGTCGACGCCGACGACGTCGTCGCCTTTGACCGGGCAATTCCCAAGACTGAGATCAGCGAAGAAGCACAACTGCGGTTGTGCTTCTACGTCGACACCAACGACGGACACACCGTCGTCGACCAGCTCGGCTTCACCGGCGCCGGTCTCTTCCTCGCCGGCAGCTGGACCGCCCTCCAGCCCCTCGCCGACGGCGTCGAAGACCTCGCCATCGACATCGCCATCGACGATCTGCAGCGGCTGCGGCGACGCATCCCGGTGGTGCGCGCCGTGACCCCCGGCGCGCTCTCGCTCACGGGGCCCGCCAGCGCCCGCTTCACAGCCGACGCCGCCCACGTCGTCGTCGACGCCGACCTTGCAGGCGCTGCCGTCTCGTTCGGCGAAGCCCTGCGCAAGAACGCCGGCGCCCCGCTCTCGCTGTTCGTCGACGCGCAGCGCCCGATGAACGACGACGAAGACGAGCGCGTGCGCGGCGTGATCGTCGCCAGAGGCCCCGGCGTCGTCGTCGACGGCGGCTTCGTTGTCAGCACCGACGTGAGCGTGTTTGACCTGCGCCTCGAGCGCATGCCGCTGTTGCGGCTGCTGGCGCTGTCGCCCCTGCTGCACGAGCTGCTCGACGGCGATGTCCACGGCGGATCCGTCGCCGCCCACGTCGACGTCACCGTCACCGACGCCGGCGGGTCCGTCGGCGTGCACCTCGGCGCCGATGACGTCGACCTCGTCTTGCCCGACAAGGGCAACGGACGCGGCGACGTCGACGTCGACGTCGACGTCGCTGCCAACGCCAGCGGCCTCGCCATCGGCGCCAAGGTCGACCTCGACGACGTCGCCGGCAACATCGTGGCCAAAGACGGCGGACGTCCTTGGTTCGTCAAGCGCAAGGGCGCTCGGCTCATGGTCGAGATGAAGCTGCGCGAGGCGCGCGGGCCCGGCACCCTCGTGTCGGCGCTCGGCTCGTTGCAGCAGACCGACGCCGCCACCGACGTCGTTGGCGCCACCGCGCTGGCGCCACGCTGGCGCACCATCGCCCAACAGCTCGCGGGCAGCGGACGCCTGCGCGCGGCCCACCTCACCGTCGCCGGCACCGACCTCGACGACGTCGACCTCGCCCTGCAGCTCGCAGATGGACGCTTCAGCGTGCTCGACCCCTCGTCGCTGCGCGTCTTCTCCGGCGTCGTCGCCGTCTCCGGCAGCTTCGTCGACGTCAAAGGCGACCCCGCCGTGATCGTCGCCAAAGGCCGCATCAAAGGCGTCGACGTCGGCCGCGCCCTCGCCGAATGGTCCGACCGCGTCGGACGCGTCAGCGGCGTCATCGACGTCGACGTCGACGCCCGCGCCACCGGCCTCGCGCTGACGCCGTGGCAACAGTCGCTCAAGGGCAGGGTGGCTTTGTCGACGCACAAGCTGCGCGTCGACAAATTGCGCGGCCTCGTCGACGTCGGCGCCGTCGCGCGCGACGAGACCGTCGTCTTCGTGCTCGGCGGTGGCGGCCTGCGCTTGCAGAGGCCCCTCGCCTTTGCCACCGCCGCCGGCCCCGTGTCCGTCGACGGCGGCCTCTCGTTCGCCGGCGGCCTCGACGTCGACGCGCGCCTGACGCTCGGCAAGGGCGCGCTGCCTCTCGCGCTGCACCTGGGCGGCACGTTGACGAAGCCCGAGCCCTCGCTGCCGACGTCACGGCCCTCGTGGTCGACGTCGAAGTCGAAGGCCGGCGCCCCGACGCCGCAGCGCTGATTTCTTGCCCAACGCGCCGCGCCCTCGCACTCTGCGGCGGTGCAGGTCGTCGTCGTCGCTCTCTCTCAACCGCTCGCGCCGTTTGGCGTGATCGTTGACGAGTGTCCGCTGGGCGACAGCAGCTTCGGCGCCGCCAGAGACGGCACGCTGCGCGCCGTCGGCCTCACGCCGCCGCCGACGAAAGCGACGCCTTTGACGACGGTGACGGGGCCGGCGCTGGTGCTCTCTGACGAGCTGTGGCTCACCACACGCGCGCTCAAGGCGTTTCTGCAGGCGACAAAGCAGGCGACGACGACCACGACGTTGGCGCTGCCGCCGTCGCGGCTCACCGAGCTTCTGCTGCCGCTGCAAGACCTCGACGACGGCCGCTACCCCTGCGCCTACGTGCCGGCTGGCACGAAGACGACGGTGGCGCAGGCGCTGTCTGCGCCGTCGGTGTCGATCGCCTACAAAGAGATCAGCGCGACGCTGCCGGTGCCGCGGCACCTGCTCGGGCGCGAGACGGCGACGACGACCTGGCCGCTGACGTCGACGGTGGCGCTGCGGGTGCGACACTGGCTGCACGTGTTGCGGGCGTCGCACCTCGCGCCACAGGTCTGGCTCATTGAGCGGGCGCTCGCCGACCCCCTGCGCTCGGCGCTGCGGGCCGCGCTCGGGCTGCGCCCCACCGCAGCAGGACGCTTTCTCGCGTGGAAGCGCCAGTTCGTCTTCACCGGCAAGAACACCCACATCCACCCCAGCGCCGTCGTCGAAGCCAGCGTCATCGGCGACAACGTCGTGATCGGACCCCAGGCCGTCGTGCTGCAGTCGGTCATCGGCGACGGCGTCGTCGTCGAACAGCGCGCCCACATCGCCCAGTCGACCCTCGGAGCGCGCACCTTCGTCAGCCTCAACTCGTCGATGCAGGCGTGCGTGACCTTCGAAGACAGCGACGCCTGCGCCAACAACCTGCAGGCCTGCGTCGTCGGCAAGCACGCCGGACTCACCAGCTTCGCCCGCGCCCTCGACACCGTCGTCGGCGGCAGCGTCCGCGTCGACGACAACGGCGCCCTCAGAGACGTCGGCGAGCTGCCCTGCGGCGTCGCCTTTGGCCCCGGCTGCTTCGTCGGCGCTGGCGTCACCATCGCCGCCGGCCGCGTCGTCGGCGCCGGCGTCCGCATCGTCGGCGGCCGTGACGCGGTGCTGCGCAAAACCGCCGTCGACGGCCCCGGCACCTACGTCGTCGACGAAGGCGTGCTCCGCCCGTCCTGACTGCTGACAATTCTTGTCACCGTCGCGACGGAGCAGGACGAAACAGCTGCAAACTTCGCGTGGCGCACGTCGCGAGAAGTGTGGGTTATGGTCGAAAGCGGGATGTCGAAGGAGCTCGTCAACATCGTTCGCGCAGCGGCCTGGCGCAGTCCGGCCGAGGCGCAGCAGCTGGTGCAGAACGCCAGCGACGTCGACGCTGCCGATCTGCTCGGCCTGCTCGAGCTCGTGCTGCACAAGATGTTGGCGCAAGACACCGAGCGCCACGGCATGCGCCGCACCGTCTTTCACGCGCTGGTGCTGAAGAACCCCGCCGAGGCGCTGTTCAAGCCCTTCGTCAAAGCCCTGCGCACTGCGCCGCCCGACGTGCGCGCGGTGCTGGTCGAGGTGCTGCCCAAGTGCAACTCGGTCGCCGACCACCTCGACGTCGTCGAGCTCTTGAAAGACCCCGCCCCTGAGGTGCGGTCGGCCGGCGCCAAGGTGCTGGTCGAGATCGGCAGCAAGACAGCGGTGCAGGCGCTGTCGTCGATGTTGCTCGAGCGCGGCTTTCCCGGCTTGCGCGAGGGGCTCGACGTCGTCATGCGCACCAGCGGCGCGCAGGCGTTGCCGGTGCTCGAGAAGCTGCTCGCCAAGCCCGAGCCCACCGAGCGCTTGCTGGCGATCCGCTGGCTCGGCGACGCCACGTACATGTCGCGGTCGACGGGCGCGGCGCTGCGCATTCTCGCGCCGCTGTTGAAAGATCCGCACGAGTCGATCGCCATCGCCGCCGCCATCGCCATCGGCCAGATCGCCACCGAGAACGACTACCACCAGATCTTGCTGCCCATCGTCGACGGCAAGAACCTCAAGCTGGCCGGCACCGTCATCGAAGGCCTCAAGCGCTTTCCGTCAGAGCGCACGGCAGAGCTGCTCGAGCGCAAGCTCGCCTCGGGTCCGAACGTGTTGCGCCTCGCGGCGCTCTCGTGCGTCGAGAACGCGATCTTGTTGCAGCAAACGGCGCTGGCCAGTCCCGCCGCCGCCGCCGTCAACCTCGTCGACATCGACCCCCTCATCGGCGTCGCCGTTAGCGCTCTCGGCCACCCGCAGATCGCGGTGCGCAACCGCGCCGCCGAGGTGATGGCGGCGCTGTCGAAGTCGCAGGGCGTCGAGCTCGGCCGCACCATCGTCTGGCTCTTGCGCAGCGGCGACGTCACCACGCGGCGCATGGCCGCCGAGGTGCTGCGCTCGGTCAAAGACCCGCACGGCGAGCTGTGGCCCAAGCTGGTGTCGTCGTTGCGCGACGACGATTGGTGGGTGCGCGAGCGCGTCATGGACGCCCTCGTCGACCTCGCCGGCCACGGCCTCTCTCGCTACATGGTCGCCTGGCTCGGCGACCGCTCTGACGTCGTGCGCCGCTTCGCGCTCAATGTCTTGTTGCGGTTGAAAGATCCCGAGACCATCGCCGCTGTGGTGCACACCGCGCGCACCGATCCCGATTGGTGGGCCCGCGAAAAGGCCGTCGAGGTCATCGCCGAATTCAAAGACATCCGCGCCGTGCCCATCATCGTCGAGCTGATGCACTCGACGCCCGAGCTGCAGATGGCCTGCATCTCAGCGCTCAAGATCCTCGACCCGTCGACGGCGGCGCAGAACCTCTTGCCGCTGATCACGTCGCCCGACGCCGACGTGCGCTTGTTGGTCTTGAAGTTCATCGAAGAGCAGAACGACCCTGCCCACGCGCCCCTCGTCGAGCCCCTGCGCAAAGACGCCGACCCCGCTGTGCAGCGGCTCGCCCACGGCTTGATTGTGCGTTGGCGCATTCTGAAAGACGACGCGGTCGGCGAAGGCGCTGTGCCCGCCCCCGTCGTGCTCAGCGCCAGCGTCGTCGACGACGACCGACCCCTCGACCAGCTGTTGTTGAAGATGGTCGAGCTCGACGGCAGCGACTTGATCATCGCGCCCGAGCGGCCGGTGTTCTTGAAGCGCCTCGGCCAGATCGAGCCCCTCACCGACGGACCGCTCTCGGCCGACCGCGTCGCCTCGCTGCTGACGCCGCTGGTGTCGGCGGCCGCGGCGGTGCGCCTCGACCAGCGCAAAGACGTCGACTTCTCAACGTCGGTGAAGGCCACCGGCCATCGCTTTCGCGTGAACCTCTTTCGCCAACGCGGTGGTCTCTCGGGCGTGTTCCGCGCCATCCGTGCGCAGATTCCGGTGCTCGAAGACCTCGGCTTGCCCAGCATGATCCGCGAGCTCACGGCCATGCGCACCGGCCTCGTGCTTGTCGGCGGCGCCACCAGCAGCGGCAAATCGACGACGCTGGCGGCGTTCATCGACTACATCAACCGCACCCAGCCGCGGCACGTCGTCAGTCTCGAAGACCCCGTCGAAATTCTGCACGGCAACAAGCTCGCCCTCGTGCAGCAGCGCGAGGTCGGCTCGCACACGAAGTCGTTCGCCCGCGCCTTGCGCTCGGCCCTGCGCGAAGACCCCGACGTCATCGTCATCGGCGAGATGCGCGACAAAGAGACCATCGAGCTCGCGCTCACCGCCGCCGAGACCGGCCACCTCGTCGTCGGCACCCTGCACACCATCAGCGCCGACGCCTGCGTCGACCGCATCATCAATGCGTTTCCGCGCGGCCAACAAGACCAGGCCCGCGCCTCGCTCGCTGACTCGCTGCGTGCGGTCGTGTGTCAGACGCTGGTGCGTCGTCGCGCTGGCATCAGCGGCCCGCGCTTGTTGGCCAGCGAGCTGCTCGTCAACAACGACGCCGTCAGCAACCTCATCCGCAAGTCGAAGACCGTGCAGATCCCCTCCATCGTGGCGACGTCGCGCGAGTCCGGCATGCAGAGCCTCGATCAAGACTTGATCCGCCTCGTGAAGACCGGCCTCGTCGACGAGATCGATGTGTTGGCGCGCGCGCGCAACAAGCCCACCGTCGAGCAGGCCATCAACGAGCAGCGCGCCGACACGCCGAACACCGGCAAGTTTCAGCTGCCGAACCGCAAAGTCGCAGGCTGAAAGGGCCTGCGCTCCGGCCGCTGCGAGCGCCTCCGTCGTCGAGCAGCACACGACCAGCCCGGCCTGCGCGCTGTTGCTGCGGACCGCCGCCGGATTCGAATCCACAACCAGCGGTGTGAATCGCAGTCGGCGACGGCATCGATGCACGAGAATCCGTTATACGCAAAGTAAGCCGAGATTGCGTATAACGTCAGCATGCGACCGCTTCCGCAGCCCCCGACGACGAACGCCCTCTACGCCGCGCTGCGAGCGACCGCCGTCGCTGCTGCCGGGCCGCTCGGTGCGCCCGTCGGCTCGGTGATCCAGAAGACCATCAAGCGCGGCACGTATCTCTATTTTCAGGTCCGCGACCTCGACGGTCGCACGCGCCAGCTCTACCTCGGCCCCGACAACGAGCAGACGCAGGGGCTGGTGGGCCGGCTGCAGTCGCGCGGACACGCTCGCGAAGAGCAAGAGCTGGCGCGGCTGCAGGCGACGTTTCTGGCGTCGGGCGGCGCGGCTCTGCCCAGCGGACCCATGCACGTCATCGCCGCCTTCGCCCGCGCCGGCGTCTTCGCTGGCGGCGCCGAAGTGACCTTGATCGGCACGCCCGCCTTTCATTGCCTCGGCAACCTGCTCGGCGTGCGTTGGCCGGCAGCGCTGCACACCCACGACGTTGATCCCATCGAGCTCGGCGTGGGCCGGCCCGACACAAAGGCTTCAGAGCTGTTGGAGCAGCTGCAGATGGGCCTCTTGCCCATGCCATCGCTCGACGCGAAGTCGCCGTCGACGTCGTACCGCATCCGCGGCCAAGCGCTGCGCGTCGACCTGCTGACGCCGTTGATTGGCAAGGCCAGTGGCCCGCGCTTCGTCCCTGCGTTCGGTGCCCCGGCCGAGCCGGTGCGCCACCTCGACTACCTGCTGGAGAGCACGGTGATGGGCCTGGCGATCGGACCCCGTGAGCTCGCCGTCGTCAGGCTCCCGCACCCAGCGCGCTTCGCCCTGCACAAGCTCATGATCTCGACGCTGCGTCCGGTGGCATGCGCCACGAAGTCTGAGGCAGACCGCGCACAGGCGCTGCAGGTGCTGCTCGCTCTCGCCGACGCGGGCAGCGACGACGTCGACGACGCCGCGCGAGAGCTCGTCGAGCGCGGCAAAGCATGGAGCAGCAAGGCCCGACAGGCGCTCGACACCGCCGAAAAACGGTGGCCCGACGAAGCTGCGGTCGTCAGGCCGCTGTTGACGCGGTTATACGCAAAGTAGATAAATATTGCGGATAACAGCTCGCTCAATAGACCGTTGCCGACAGCAAGGGTCGTTAGGCTCATACGCGCGGGTGGACTGCGTGTGGGGCGTCGAATGAGCGCAATGGCCGACCTGATCGATGAGCACCGCGAAGCCATCTTGCACCGGTGGACCGACGAGGTCCGTCGCAAGCTTGGCGCAAAGGGGACAACGCAAGTCGAGCTCGAAGACCACATCCCTCAATTCTTGAAGCAGATGGGCCAGGCCCTGCGTCGACCACCCACCGGTCCGCTGGCCGACGTCACGCGCGACCCCCCCCTGGGTGGTCATGCGGTGGCGCAGGAGCATGGACGGCAGCGGTTCAGGCTCGGCTTCAACGTCGAGTCCGTCGTCTACGAATACGTGCTGCTGCGTGAGGTCATCTACGACTTCATTCCACTGGTCGGTGCGTCGCCGGGCTTCAGCGAAATTCGATTGGTGTCTGACTTCATCTCGGCAGGCATCGCCGAAGGCGTCGCGGCGCACGCCCGGCAAAACGAGACGCAGGCCAACGCTCTCGCCGAAGAGCTCCGCACAAGTGGTGAGCGCCTGCGCCGCGTGCTCGAGGCGTCTCGAACCGCCATCTGGGACATTGACCTCGAGAACGGCGCGCTCGTTGCCGACACGAAGCTGCTCGAATTCTTGTACATCGACGGGCCGCCAGTCTTGACGCTCGACGCCGCGATGGCGGCGCTCGACGAGCGCGACCGCGACGCGGTGTGGAGCGCGATCAACCGGGCGCGCTCAGGCGCCGACGACGGCCGCTGCTTCGCGCGCTTCCGCACAGGCGGCGTTGGCAAGAACCCTCTGCGGTGGCTCGAGTCCAGCGGCCAGGTGCACTTCAACGGCGACGGCAAGGCGGTCCGCTTCGTCGGCACCACCCAAGACATCACCGAACGGCAGCGTCGCGAAGAGTTTGAAAAGCACCTGCTCGGCATCGTGAGCCACGATCTGCGCGGGCCCCTCAACGCGATCAAGCTGGGCGCCGCCGCGCTCACGCGCTTCGAAGACATCGACGACGCCGCTGCCGCCATCGCCATCCGCATCAACGCCGCCGCTGACCGCGCCACGAAGATGGTTGCTGACCTGCTCGACTTCACCCAGGCCCGCGTCGGCGGGGGGCTCGTCGTCAGCCGCTCGAGGGTCGACCTGCGCGACGTGGTTCAGGACGTGCTGGAAGAGGTCGCGATCGAGCACCCGACCCGACGCGTCATCGCTTCACCAGTGGGCAACATCGAAGGCAACTGGGACGCCCCTCGCCTCGCCCAGGTCGTACAGAACCTCGTCATCAATGCCATCAAGTACAGCCCGCCCGACACGGCCGTGACGCTGGCGATGACCCTCGCGCAAGACGAGAACGACACGGCGTTCGCCAAACTGACGGTCCAGAACTTCGGTGAGCCCATCGCGTCAGGCCAGCTGGCGCGGCTGTTCGAGCCCATGCAGCGCGCCACCGAGCTCATCGATCGCGCCGGCCGCAGCGTGGGACTCGGGCTCTACATCGTGAAGTCCATCGTCGAAGCGCATGGTGGCACCGTCGCTGTCCGCTCGACGGCAAAAGACGGCACGACCGTCGAGGTTCATCTGCCGGTCGCGTGACGCGAAAAAAAGAAAGAGCGCCGTCGTGGCGCCCTTTCTCGTTCGCGTCGGTCTCGGTTGGTCTCAGACCGTGGCGAGCTTCGGCTTGAGCTCGTTCTCGAGGTCGGTGATGGCCTTCGAGAAGCCGTCGATGCCCTCTTTGAGCTTGTCGTTCGCCATCTTGTCTTCGGCGTGCATCTTGTCGAAGGTCGCCTTGTCGACGTGGATCTTCGCTTCGCCGCGCTCGGCGGACTTGGCCGGATCGAGCTTGCGCGGCAGGTCGCCGTTCATGCCATCGAGCTCAGACAAGAGCTTCGGAGCAATCGTGAGAAGATCAGAACCCGCGAGTTCAGTGATCTCGCCGAGGTTGCGGAACGAGGCACCCATGACCTCGGTCTTGTAGCCGTGCTTCTTGTAATAATTGTAGATGCGCGTGACCGAGACGACGCCCGGGTCTTCGCTGGGGGCGTACGAGGTCTTGCCCGTCGACTTGAGGTACCAGTCGAGGATGCGGCCGACGAAGGGGCTGATCAGCATGACGCCGGCTTCGGCGCAGGCGACGGCCTGGTGAAAGCCGAAGATGAGCGTCAGGTTGCAGTGAATGCCGTCTTTTTCGAGGTTTTCAGCAGCTTTGATGCCTTCCCACGTGGCGGCGAGCTTGATGAGAA
>JANNAY010000881.1:0-5144 GCA_031384945.1 Deltaproteobacteria bacterium | reverse complement strand
CAGGCCTTCAAACGTCAGGCGACGCTCGACGGACTTCAGCGACTTCAGCGCCAGCAGGTCGGCGTTCTTGACGACGCCTTCGTGAATGGTGAGGTCGCCGCCGACGCGGACGACGTCGACGAGCTTGCTCAGTCCGCTCTTGCTCTCGACGGTGACCGAGCCGTTGTGCACCTTGCCTTCGGCGGTCTGCACGAACGACGGACCCGAATTCGCCGCGGTCTTCGTCACCTTGCCGCGCGCCTTGAGGCGGGCGAGCAGCTGCGATTGGCCGGCGCCGTCGACGGGGGCGGCGAGGGTCTGCTGCGTGCCGGTGGTGCCCTCAAACGTCGCGGTCGGCATCGTCTGCGAAGTCGTCTGCGAAGTCGTCTGCGAAGTCGCCTGCGCAGTCGTCGTCGGTGTCGTCGTCGAAGGCGCTTCCGTCTTCGTCGTCTCGGCGACCTTCTCGGTCTTTTCGAGGGCCGGCGTGCGCAGCTGCAAGACCTTGGCGAGGCCTTTGGGTGCGTCCGGTCCTTTGGGTCCACCGATGCTCATCGACTGCTTTCTCGCTCTCTCGCTCTCTTGGCCCGTGCGCTCTGACACCACCTCTATCGTTCAGAACAGGCGTTTGGCCCAGCTGCGACGCGCAGCGCCAGATCAGGGTTGGCGGCGCTTTCTGCTGCCAAATCCACCACTTGCGCCGTTCTCTAGAGGCCCGTCTCTAGAGGCCCGTCACGCCGGGGGCAAAGGCGATGACCCAGGTCAGGCCCAGCCGCAGCCGGCCGCGGGCCGGGACCGTCATGTTCCATTTGAGAAAGCCGTCGTCGTTCAGGACCGGGCTGCCGCTGGTCTTGTCGGTGACGAGCGTGACCTTCACATGCTCGATCTCGCTGACCGGCAGCCGCTCGACGATCTCGACCTGCTTGTCGTCGCCGCCGAGGTTCGAGAGGTAGAGGGCGACGATGTTGGTGCGGCGGCGCCACTTGTCGACCTCGTCGACGACCTCTTTGGTCTCGTGGGTGCGCTGCACGCGGACGTCGTCGTCGGGGCCGAAGCCCAGCTGGTACTTCTCGCCGGGCGCCACGAACAGCGTGCGCGTGGTGCCGACGAAGCCGCTCTGCCGCACGAGGTCGACGGGACCGGCCAACACCGGGTCTTTGCCCTTGTGGGTGCCGATGGCCCTCAAGAACGCTTTGTCATCGACCTCGCCCATCACCACCAGCGACGTCTCTGCCGCCGACGAGAACGTCGACAGCGGCACGAAGGTGGGGCGCCCGTCGCCGGGGATGCTCACCTTGTGCATCGACTTCAGATTCTGGATGTCGCCGCCATCGTCGACGCCAGGCAGGTCGACGCCGGCAGGTTTGGGTGCGCCGCCACCGCCGCCAGGTCCGGCGCCGCCGCGGCCGAGGCCGGCGTTGCTGACGGCGACGGCGCGGGCCTCGACGACGACGCGGTGGTCTTTTTTCTGCACCGACAGGCGGTCGTCGCTGAGCCGCGGCGGCTCGTGTCCCAACGACGAACGCGCCGTCGAGAAGATGAGGTCGACGTCGGTCCAGTCTTCGCCGGTGCGCTGCCACACAGCCGCGCGCGAGCTGAGCGTCAGCGCGCCGTCTTCGAGCTGGGCCTCGTGGGTGGGGCGCCACAGCGCGTTCGGCACCGTGTATTCGACGACGACGTCGACGCGGCCGTCGTCGGCGCCTGAGACGTCGACTTCGATGAAGGCCTGCAGCTCGAGGCTGGGGTTGTCGATCAAGGCGCGGGCGTCGCCTGTGAAGCGGGCGTCGGCTCTGACGTCTTCGATGCGGGCGCGGGTGAGCTGGGCTTCGCTCAAGAGCCCGCGGGATTTTTGCGACAGCGCCTCGAACGTCTGCTTCCACGCCGACGGATCGCCGAGCGACCAGGCCGCGTCTTCGGGGATCTCGTCGACGGCCTTTTGCATCATGTCGCCGACGATGGCGGCGCGCTGGCGCACGCGGTCGGCGTCATCGACGAGCTCGTCGTGGCGACGCCCGAGGTCGTCGAGCTTCTTCTCGAGCAGGGCGGCGGCTTCGGGCTTCTCTGTGTGTCCGACGCGCATGGCCCGGCGCACGCGGGCGTCTTCGACACGCGCGCCATGCTTGATCTCCGCACGCAGCGAGACGTCTTGCAGCGTCGGTGCGACGTCGGCGATGACGAGGCGGTTCTTGCCGGCTTTGACGTCGACGCTGCCGCTGCGGATGACCTGGGCGCGGTCTTCGAGCAGCGTCACCTTTGTGATCGGCAGCGCGATGCGCGTGCGCGTCTCGTCGATGGCGGGGTGAAAGAGCACCAATCCTTCTTGTGCGGTCGCATTCATGATCAGCGCTCCCGCCGGTTGCCGCCGGCGACTTCCGAATTCGAGAAGAGCTTCAACACGTACTTGGCGTTGAGCTTCGCGGTCGCGCCTGCGTCGACCTGCAGCTGCCAACGGCGGCCGCCGACGACGACGGCGTCGCGCTCTTCTTGGGTGTACGTCTCCCACGACGGCGTGACGCTGCGTTCGTCGACCTGCACCTCGGCGCCCTGCGTGGGCACCGGCACGCGCTCGCGCACCTCGATGTCGATGGTGCGCGACAGGTGGTTGACGATGTCGATGTCGACGTCGTGCACCAGCTCGAGCATGGCGACCACACCTTCGCCGGTGCGCACTTCGTTGAACCGTGCGTTGCGCGCGATCTTGATGGCCTGCTCGACGCCGAGGCCGAGCTTGAGCTCGCCCCGCGCCGGCACCGTCGGCAGCGCCGTCGTCAACACGTAGTCGCCGCCGACGTAGACCTCGGCGGGGCCGGGCAAGAGCGGCGACGACAGCGGGTTCTGGATGACCGCCGTTCGGTAGACCGAGAGCTCTTCGCGGGGCACGGCGACGTATTTGACGGTGGCGGGGCCGTCTCTGTCGCCGAGGGCGACGCTGTGGAAGCCGCCGTCGCCAGCGACGTCGACGACGCCGTCGGCCTCGTAGGCGAAGTCGAAGTGGGAGGAGAGGTCGTTCATGTCGACGGTCATCGGCGGCGCCGACGTGCCCGCGCTCATCGCCTCGGCCTCGGCCTGCTGCACCGCGCTCAAGGGATCGAAGGGCACCGGACGTCCGAAGCGCGCCAGCGACTCGCGGTAGCTCGCCCGCAGATCGACGGGGACGAGCCGTCCGCGGTTGGCCTCAGCCGCCGACGGCAAGCGCAGCAGCGGAAAGATCATGGCGTTGACGACGTCGCCGAACGCTTCGTTCGCGTTGACGCGGACGACGGCGTTGGTGCGCTCAGCCCGCGACGCCGCCGGACGCTGCGCCGCCGACCCCGACGACAGCTGCGCCGCCTTCATCGCCCGCGGCGGCGGCGGCGGCGCAGAACGAGCGTCTTCGGCGTCGTTGTCATCGTCAAAGGCGCTGAGGTCGTCGGAGGCGTCGAGCTCGGCCGAATCGCTGAGGACGGAGGCCTCGCCAGCGTCGTAGCGGTAGGCGGCGCGCGACTCTTCTTGCATCTCGGGCGCCCGCTTCTTCGACGGCGCCCGCTCGTTCTCCATGCCGCGATCGCGGCTGGCGCCACCCTTGCCTGCTCTGCCGACGGCGACGCGGAGCTCGGCGACGACGAGGTCTTCGAGGGGACTCTCCAGCGCTGGCATGTCCCACTGGCGCGGCGGCGGCACGGCGGAACGCGCGCGCTTGATGTCGCGATCGAAGTCGCGGAAGAGCACCTCGCCACCGGCGGGCGGCGGACGAAAGCCCTTCACCGGCGCCGGCGGCTGCGCCTTGCCGATCCGGATCGACGACAGCTCGGGCAGCTCGGTGAACCGCAGCGGCAGCGCCGTCGACAGCTTGAGCTTCACGCCCTTCCAGTCTTCGCCGCTGCGCTGGGCCACGTGCGCCCGCAGCTGCACCTGCGCCTTGCTGCCATCGCGCGCCAGCTTCACCTGGTAGGCCGGGGTCCAGCGCGCGCCGGGGACGACGTAGCTGACCTCGACGACGACGCGGCTCGGTCTTTCGCCCTCAGCTCGCAGCGACAGCAGCGCCGACTTCGACAGCTCAGGCAGCTGCACCGCCGCCGCCGACGACGCCGCGGCCGCCCGCACTTGCAGCCGCGTCAGCTGCTCGGCGAGATCGCGGATCTCGTCGGCGAGGGCGCGCCGCTCAGCGCGACGACGTTGGGCAGCGTCGTCCGAGAATCCTTCGAGGGCGAGGCGCATGGCGAGCGGGGCCGGGGGCGGCGCGCGCCCCTCTTCGGCGTTCGGTCGATCGGGAACGGGGATGCCCTGCAGCAGCCCCACCTCGTTGTCGAGCAGCCGCGCCAGCTCTTGCTTGTCGCGGATGGCGCGCGCCAACGCCTCGATCTCTTTCTGCTCGGGCGCTTGCGGGCGCTCGCCGTCGCCGCGCACAAAGAGTCCGACGCGCACGCCCGCCGCCGTCACCGTCGACGTCGACGGCTCGACCTCGAGCACGCGCACCCGCACGGTGGGATCGAGCAGCGACAGCGGCAGCCCCGCGATCTCGATCTCTTGGGGCAGGCCGTCTTTGACGACGTCGCCCTCGACGACGCAGCGACGGACGACGGTGGCGCCGCGGCGGTAGACCTGCACGGCGGTGAGCGTGGACGAAACGACAACAGGCATGCGGCCTCGCAGAAGGCGAGAAGGCTGGTGCAGGTTCCGTCGGCGAGGCAAGTCGCGGCGCGTGACGTCAAACGCGACGCAACGAAACAGGCAAAGAAAAAGGGCCAGAGGATCCCGCGATCGCTCCAGCCCTCTTGGTCGACGGGCGGGCCGCCCATCCGACACCTGAATTGCTCACATCATTTCGCGAGGAGGCCCTGATCCTTGAGGCGGCCGAGCTTCTCGTTGACGGCGGCCATGAGCTTCGAGTCGGCCTCGGTGACGACGATCTTGCCCTGGTCGGGCAGGGCGAGCTTGTTGGCGGCCGAGGCGGCGAGCTTGGCGCCGAGCACGGCGAGATCGCGCAGGTCTTTGTTGGCTTCTTCGGTCAGCGTGATGGCGCCCTTGGCGACCTCGCCGATGATCCAGGCGCCGGCGGCGCGGGCTTCGTAGACGGCGGCGCCGAAGCCTTCGACGGCGGCGAGGCCGTTGAGGGCGCCGCTGGCGGCGAAGTGGCCGAGCATGGCGGTGCTGTGGCCGAGGGCGCCGAGCGCGTTGCCGCCGGCGTC
>JANNAY010000847.1:0-1578 GCA_031384945.1 Deltaproteobacteria bacterium | reverse complement strand
CGCCGACGTCGACGCGGTGTTGCAGCAGACGGGGCTGTCGCGGGCCGAGCTCGACGTCGTCGTGGCCGAGAACAACAAGTCGCGCTTCGAGGTGCGCCCGTCTTCTGAGAACGGCGCGTCGGGCGCGGCGAAGGGCGAGCGGATGCGGGCGGTCCAGGGACACTCGCTCGAT
This sequence comes from Deltaproteobacteria bacterium, assembly GCA_031384945.1. Taxonomy (GTDB): domain Bacteria; phylum Myxococcota; class UBA727; order UBA727; family VGSZ01; genus VGSZ01. Next base: position 1,406 of record JANNAY010000847.1, on the reverse strand, counting down.
GGCACGCCCGTCACCCTCGAGGGGCTCGAGGCGAGCTGGCAGGTCGTCGACGACGACGCGCCGCTGTTTCACGGCACCGCCGCGGGGTCGGCGCGCTTCATCTTGCTCGATGAGGCGGGCATCCACAGCGCTGCGCGCAGCCACGTGCACCTGGCCGCCGCCGTCGACGCCACCGTCGGCAAGCGCGCCGGCGTTGACGTGCTGCTCACCATCGATCCCGTGAAGCTGCGGGCCGCCGGCCAGCGCATCTTTCGTGCGCCCAACGGGGTGCTGCTGACCCGCGCCGTGCCGCGGTCGTGCGTCGTCGACGTCGTCGCGCAGAACAAGCCGGGCCGAAACGCGCACGCTGAGCTGCTGTCGTTGCTGGTGCGGTGAGCGCCCACGACGCCGCCTCCTGATTCCTTGAGGGCTCTCCATTGAAGACCGCTCGCCTTGTCCTCGTCGCCGTCGCTTTCTTCTCCGCGTTCTCCGGCTGCGAAGGCGTCGTCGACGATGACGATGACGATGACGACGGCGCAGAAGGCGAGGGCGAAGGCGACGACGCAGACGACGTCTTCGGCTTCTGCGTCCGATCGCTGACCTGCGCCCGCGACGGCGATCCCGCCGCGACCTGCCGGCAGGCGTTCGAAGAATGCTTCGCTGACGAGGTCTGCGGCACGCTGCAGCGGGACTGCGCCGAAGAGTTCGCATCGCTGCGCGGCTGCCTCGACGAGAACGGCACCTGCGACGAAACCGAAGAAGGCGTCTTCTCCTTCGGCGCCGTCGCCACCGCCGAGGGCGGCGCCTGCGAAGGCGACGTCGGCGACGCCACCGCCTGCGCCGAAGACAACAGCGGCGGCGACGACTTCGACGACGGCGAGTAGTCAGCGTCCCCGCGCAGCCTTGAGCACAGCGCCACACAGCGGATCGGCGGGGTCGATGGCGACGCAGGCTTCGGCGTGTTCGATGGCTTCGTCGACGCGGCCCGTCGCCGTGAACAAGTGCGCGAGGTTGCCGTGGCAGCTCTTCTCGCGCGGGTTCAAGGCCAGGCAGCGCACGAAGTAGCTCTCGGCGTCTTTGATGAGCACCGCCTGCTGCTCGCGCGGCGCGCGGTCGGCCTTGAGGGTCATCAAGACGCCCATGTCGCGGGCGGCGACGACGTCGTCGGGGACGATCTCGAAGAGCTTGCGGTACTCGAGCTCCGCACGATCGAAGGCGGGTGACGGGTCCTCGTTGCGGGCGATGGCGCGCTGGCCCTTGCGCAAGAACGCGAGGCCGAGGTTCTGGTGACCGGCGACGAAGTGCGGATCGATCTCGACGGCGTGCTCGAAGTGAGAGACGGCGCCGTCGATGTCGCCGTCGTCGAGAGACATGCGGCCGAGCGCGTTGTGCGCTTGTCCGAGGTCGCTGTTCTCGCGCAGCGCGCG
>JANNAY010000844.1:0-2838 GCA_031384945.1 Deltaproteobacteria bacterium | reverse complement strand
CTGACGACGACAAAGCGCACCTTCTGGCGCGCCCGCTTCGCCCGCGTCGCGCCGCTCTACTGGCTCTCGCTCGTCATCGCCCTGCCGATCGCGCTGGCGTTGTGGAACCGCGGCGGCGCCGACCCCTTCGCCTTCAAGGTCCTCGTCCACGACGGCGTCCTCGCCTTCTGCGCCCTGCAGGCCTGGATCCCGCGCGCGGCCCTCGCGCTGAACCCGCCGGCGTGGTCCATCGCCGTCGAGGTGTTTTTCTACGCGCTGTTCCCGCTCACGGCGCCGCTGCTGGCGCGGCGCGCGTCACGCCCGCTCTTCGCGTTCTTGTGGCTCATCTCGCTCGCGCCCTGCGTCGCGTACGTCGTCGTCGCCCCCGACGCTGTCGACGTCGACATCAACCACGACACGCGCGCCTTCTACCTCGACGCGCTCAAGTACCACCCGCTGTCGCGCGTCTACGAGCTCTTCATCGGCGTCGTCGTCGGCAAATTCTACGTCGACGGCGGCCGCGTCGACGTCAAATACGCCGTCACCGCCGTCTGCGTCTTGCTCGGCGCCCTCGCCCTCGGCTTGCCCTACGCGTTGCAACACAACGGACTCTACGCGCCGCTCTTCGCGATGCTCATCCTTGGCGCCGCCTCGGTGACGACGTCGATTCCGCGCGTGCTCGTGCTGCTCGGCGAGTCGAGCTACGCGCTCTACCTGCTGCACGTCCCGCTGCTCTACTGGATCAGCGGCATTGGCGAGCGCCGCACCGGCCGAAAAATTCTCGAAGACGCCGACGTCAAAATCGCCGCCATCGTCGCCTGCGTCGTCGTCAGCGTCGTCGTCTACAAAGTCTTCGAAGCCCCGATCCGCCGCCGCCTCGGGCCTCACCGCCGGTAGCTGCAGGTCGCGTCATCGAAGCGCAGGTGCACGCGGGCAGCGCCGTTCTCGACGACGACGTTCCGCCAATCGGTGCCGTCGGCCTTGACGGTGTCGCCGTCGCGGAGATCAAGCAGCTGGTGGCTGTCGCCGCTGCAGACGCCGACGACGAAGCCCGCCTGAAAGGCGCCGGTCTTTTCGTCGCGGGCCACGAGCATGAGCAGGTGCCGCGTGCCGGCGGTGAGCGTCGACGCGAGGGCGAAGCGGGCGACGGTGGCGCCGTCGACGCACGGGTGCTCGAGCCAGCTCTCGTTCACCGGTTCGCCATCAACGAGCAGGGCGTAGACGAGGCTGCCGCACGGATCGCGTTGGGCGAAACGGTGCTCGCCGATCGACCAGGTCACCGCGGGGTGGTCGTCGTCGACGACGACGCTGGATGCTTTTTTGACGTCGAAGAAGTGCTTCATCGCGCTGAAGCGGTGCGGACACGGATCGTGCTCGTTCTTCTCGAGCGTCTCGACGAGCGCCGCGCCGTCGAGCACAGCGTCGACGGGCCGCACCTGCAGTCCTGGGAGGTCGAGGCGCAGCAACGCCAGGTCGCGCTCAGGAGGGCTGTCGCAGACGCCGACGACGACGACGAAGCGGTCACCTCGCTCCTTCACGACAGCCGGCAGCTGCGGGTGCGTCGTCAGCCGCGGCGACAGGCTCGACAGCAGTCGCCGTGCGGTCGTCGCGTCGCTGGGCGCACCAGCGACGAGGAGCCACCGGTCTCGGGCATGGCCGGCGGGCGGCGCGGCGACGGCGACGAGCAAGGCGAGGGCGGTGAGCACGGGAGAGCATCGCCAGGTCTCACCGTCAGGGTCAAGGCAACGACGACGTCGTCAACGCGCCAGCGTCACCGTCGTCTTCGCCAGCGACACCTCGTTGCTGCCAAACGCCAGCGAGCCATCGACGACGGCCTCGACGCCCTTGCCGGCAGCGACGTCGACAGCGGCCTTGCCCAGCGCCGCGATCGGGACCGGCTGGCGCAGCACGACGGTGACGCTGCCCTTCGGCGGCACCGATGGAATCGCCGCGGTCAAGCGCACGGGCTCTCCACCGAGCAGCACGGTGCTGCGGGCACGGCCCACCGGCAGGGCAAACGCGTTCGGATTCGCCACGCTCACGGTGACGGCGACGGTGACGCTGCGGGCGCTGACGTCGGTGAGCGCGGCGCGTCCGAGGCTGACGGTGGGCAAGCGCGGCGCCTCGATGACGCCGTCGGTGGCGAACGGCAGCTTCACGACCAGCGCGTCGATGGGCGCCAGCGCGACCTCGCCGGTGACGCCGTAGCGCCAGTCGACGCGCTTGGCCGCGGCGCCGGCGACGAGGCCGACCTCGGCGTAGCGCAGGCGCACCGGCACGGTCACCGGCGTCGATCCCTTGGCGTCGACGGTGACGCGCTGCTTGAAGCGCCCGCGCGCGAGCACCTTCTTCTCGAGCGTCGCGGTGAAATCGACCACGTCAGCAAAGATCGGAAACGAATTCTGGTTGCCGACGACGACGTTGACGTTGACGACGACGCCGTCGAGGTCGGCTTCGGCGAGGCTGGCGCCTTTGACGTCGAGGGTCGGCGCCGACGGTTTGCAAGACGACGACAGCGCGATGAGCGAGAGCACGCAGGCGGAGAGACGCATGCGCGAACGCTACCCGCCGGCGCCGTCGTCAGCTACGAACGTCGTCGTGCTCCGCACGTTCTTCCCCAACTTCGGCGCCGAAGAGCGAGACGCCGACCCGTCGAAGTCGCCGCCGCTGCTGTTGCAGAACCTCGATACCGCCTGGCGCCGCTTGTTCGACGCTGGCGCCGTCTTCGCCGACGTCGACGACAACGCCTTCGTCGCCTGGCTCAACACGCCGCTGGCCGCCCGCCGCGCCGCCGCCGCCGGACGCGCGCTCTGGGGCGCCGACCCCGATGTCGTCGACGTCGTCCACGACAAGGCCTTC
>JANNAY010000817.1:0-6759 GCA_031384945.1 Deltaproteobacteria bacterium | reverse complement strand
TGACCTTGCCGTTCACGGGGCGCCCATCGATCAGAATCAAGACATGGCGGCCATCGAGGCCGTCGACGAAGACCTCGCTGCCGAGGCCCAGCGACGAATTGACCTGAACGCCGCCTTGTTCTTCGAGGACGTCGGCGAGGGTGCGGGCGCCGGATTCGCGGATGTCGTCGTCGGAAATGACGTCGGCGCGCACGATCTTTTTCTTGCGGTCTTTGTCGAGGCGCGAGCCCGTGACCGTCAGCTCTTTGGCGCTGCCTGCGACGGCGGGGTCGTCGAGCGTGTAGAGCAGATCGCCTTTGCGCTCGAACAAGACGCCGTCGATCTCGACGATGTCGCCGTCGCCGGTGCCTTCGGGCGGCGGCGGACCGACGGCACCTGAGAGCGGTGCGGCAAGAACGACGACGACGAACAAGGCGAGCACGCGCCGAGCATCGCGGAAGCCGTCGAGAGACGCTACGGTCGCCCCAATCATGAGTGACGCTCCCGAGCCGCCGCGCGCGGACGACAACGACGACGAAGACCCACCCGAGCTCGCTGGGCCGTCGAGCAAGCGTTGGGGCACCGTCGGCGTGATCCTGCTCAACCTCGCCGTCGGCGTCGTCATGGCCTGGGCCGGCGGGCCGACGTTGATGCCCACCGAAGGCGACCTCGCCATTCTCGTCGACTTCGGCGCCGTCGAACCCACACGCGTGTGGAACGGTGAGGTGTGGCGGCTGCTGACGGCCTGTTACGTCCACGTCGCCAGCTGGCACCTCGGGCTCAATCTCTTCGTGCTCTGGCAGGTGGGCCGGGCCCTCGAGCGCCTCATCGGCACCGCCCGCTTCGTCCTCGTCTACACAGCCTCCGGCATCTTCGGCTTCGCCCTCTCCGTCGCGCTGCTGCCGACGGTGACGGCGGGGGCCAGCGGCGCCGTCTTCGGCGTCACCGGCGCCTTGTTGGCCATCGCGTCGCTCACCAAGCACCGCCCGCTGGGGCGCTTCTTGTTGACGTCGTTCGTGCCCTTCGTCGTCGCCACGGGCGCCCTCGGCATCTTGTTGCCGTTCATGAACAACGTCGCCCACGCTGGCGGCCTCGTCCTCGGCTTCGTGCTCACCTGGGGCTTGTGCGCCGGCGACCGCAGCTTCGTCGAGGCCAGCGACGCCGAACGCGCCGGCTTGAACGCCCTCGTCAGCGACCGCGAAAAGAACCTCGCCCCCGTCGCCCTCGTCGTCTCCCTCGCCGCCTTTGCCGCCGTCCTCGTCTACGCCGTCGAACCGCGCTTCTCGCCGCGCTTTCACGCGATGATGGGACTGCGCGCGCTGCACACCGCCGAAGTCGCCGCCTTGCCCAACAGCGCCGACGCCAAAGACGCCCTCGCCGACGCCCGCACCCACGCCGCCCGCGCCGCCGTTCTCGCCAAAGACGACCCCGGCACCTGGCTGCTGCAGGCGCGCCTGCAAGAGCACGACGGCGCCACCGACGACGCCGCCGCCTCCGCCGCCCGCGCCTTTGAGGGCTTCTCCGACGGCATCCCCGACCGGTTCAACGCCTTCAACGACGCCACCGCCGCCCTCGGCCTCGTCGAAGCCGGCGAGATGCCGTGGAACGACGGGTTCACCGTCCGCACCCTGTGCAACGCCGCCCTCGCCGCCAGCACGCAGCAAGCGCCGATGTTGAAGAACGCCTGCGCCTGGCTCTTCTTGCGCGCCAACGAGCCTTCGGTGCGCGACCCGGTGCGGGCGCTCGAGCTCAGCACACAGGCCTGGCAAGAGGCGAAGACCAACGGCGCCATCGTCCACACCCACGCCTGCGCGTTGGCGCAAAACGGACAGGCCGCCGAAGGCCTCGCCCTGCTCGAGCTGCTGGTCGTCAGCGGCGATCTCGACGGGATGCCGCCGTCGTTTGTCGAGTCCGAGCGCCTGCGGCTGCAGCAACTCGCGGCCGCGCCTGCTGGCCAGCCGACGACGAAGGTGCCTCCGAGCGGCGAAGGGGGTTAGAGTCCATCCGTGGCAGCCGTCTCCGCCCAGAAGAAGCGTCTCGACGACATCGAGAAAGACTCCGAGCGCATCAAGCGCGACTACGACCAGTATTTTCTCGGCCTGTCGAAGCGCCCGCCGACGACGGCGCAGGCGCAGTTCGCTGGCCACATGCGCAAGATCAAAGAAGAAGAGCTGCGCGAGTGGGGCACGTCCGACCGCTTCCGTTTCAACCAGATCCACGCCCGCTTCGTCGCCCTCGAGCGCGTCTGGGCGCGCGAGATGAAACAGATCGAAGACGGCACCCACAAGCGCGACAAGCTCAAGCTCTCGCTCGCCCGCAAGCGTGAAGCAGCGGCGCTGGCGGCGGCGGGCGGCAGCCTGCTCTCGCAAGAGGGCGCCTCGGCCGCCGCGCGCACCGGCAGCGGCAGCGGCGATCCCCTCGACTCCATCGACGTCGACATGGACTCCTTCAACGAAGACTCGTTGCCGGGTCTCGCGCCGCCGGCCGGTGCGAATGGCAGTGGTGCGCCGAAGCCGGCGGCGCCGCGTCCGCAGCCGCCTGCGCCGAACCGTTCGCAGCCGACGCCGGCCATGGCCTCGAAGCCCGGTGAGCTCGGTGGCCTGAGCGAGCAGCGCCTGCAGCAGCTCTACAAGGTCTACATGGACGCCAAAAAGCGCACCGGCGAGGCCTCGAACCTCTCCTTCGAAGCGCTCCGCTCGCAGATCGCCAAGCAGGTCCCGCAGATTCGCCAGAAGCACAACTGTGAAACCGTTGACTTCAAGGTCGTCTTGAAAGACGGCAAAGCCATGCTCAAAGCCATTCCGAAGTAGCGCAGGGGTTTGTCCCCCGGTGCCAACGAAGAAGCCAAAGAAAAGGCGCCCCGCAAGGAGCGCCTTTTTGTTGGTGGTGCCGGCGGCTCGCCGGGGAGCCTCAGCGGCGCAGGCGATTGAGCAACGAAATGATGTTCCACAAGAGCACGAGCAACGCCATCGAGATCTCGTAGGCGGCTTCGATGTGCATGTTCTCATCGAACTCGTGCACCACGGTGTTCAAGCGATAGAGAAGCGAGGCGCCCGAGGCGACGACGAAGACGGCGCAGATGATGAGGCCGAAGACGCCGCCGATCGGAAAGACGAACTGCAACACCATCAGCGCGAGCATCGGCAGGCCGAGGATCGACAGGCCGGCTTTGACGAGGTTGAGGTCGCTCTTGTTGAACCAGACGTAGACCAACATGCCGAGCGCCGACGCGGCGGTGAGGCCCATGGCCTTGGCGATGATGCCGACGCCGGCGGCAAAGGCGGCTTCGCGGGTGCTGCCGAGCGGCACGTAGCTGACGGTCGAGAGCAGCAAGAAGCCGAACGAGAAGCCTTCGCCGACGATGGCGAGGATGAAGCCGGGGATCTTGGCGCCGCCGTAGATCATCTTGCGGGCGACGTAGTGAGAGACGGCAAAGGCGCCGAGGATGCCGACAAAGGCTGCCCACGGCGCGATCGAGAAGATCACCGGCGCCACCGTCACCGTCGAGATGACGGCGATGACGGCGGCGAGGCCGAGCCCGAGAAACGTGAAGACACCGACCTTGCGAAGAAATGCGAGGCGCGACTCCGACGGTCCAGAGATGGCGGGGGCGAATCCAGCGTGTGCGGTCATGACTTCCTCCAGAAGAGAACGCAGAACCCTAGCAAAGGTCCCGCAGGGCGACGAGGGCGGCGCGGGCGCCGTCGGCGACGCCGATCACGCGGTCTTTGACGTCGTCGGCGTCGGCGCCTTCTTCGCGCACGTTGATGCGCACGAGCCAGGCGCCCGGGTTGCGCCGCACCACGCTCTCGCTGAAGCGGCGGACGCTGGGGATGGCCCGGCCGGCGCCGCACTCGACGACGACGACGGGGCCAAAGCGCTCGACGGCGTTCAAGAACACGTTCAAGCGCTCGAGCTGCAGGTCGGTGCGCGCGTCGTCCCAACCACCGTCAGAGAACATCAAGATGTTGGGCCGCGCGATCGCACCGCAGCGACATCGGGGAAACGGGCCGACGGCGCGAAACGTCTCGGGATCGACCTCGATCTGCAAATCACCAGCGGGCCACAGACCATGCTGTCCCACCGTGCACTGAAGCGTGTTGATGGCGCCGTGTACTTCGGCGACGCGGTCGGCGGCGAAGCCGGCTTTGTCGAAGGCGCCGTCGACGTTGCTGGTGAAGACGACGTGGCCGCCGCCGGCGCGGTCGGCGAAGGCCTTGACGATGGAATAGCCCTCGTGCGGAACGGTCTTTTGGTAGAGATGAAAACGGTGCCCGTAGAAGCCCCAGGCGAGGGCGGGGTCTTCGTCGAACCAGTGCGACGAAGCGAGGTCCATGAACGACAGGCCGAGGTGGCGGTAGGGCGGGTAAGCGTTCCAAAAGCCCTCGGGACCGCGAAAGTCCGGCAAGCCCGAGTCGACGCCCATGCCGGCGCCGGCGGCGACGACGACGACGCCGTGGGGGTCGCGCAAGCAGTCACGCAAGACGTCGGCGGCGCGCTCGATCTGTTTCGGGGTGGGGCTCATTTCATGAGATTCGCACGCGGGCTCGCTAGAACGCTGGCGTGTCCGACGACGTCCGCTTCGATGTGTGGGTTTGCCAGGGGCGCATGTGCCGCTCGCACGGCGCCGACGACGTCAGCGCCGCCTGCGCCCACAGCGTGATGAACCGCGACGACGACAAAGCGCGACTGTTGCGCGGCGGCTGCTACGGCCTCTGCGACCTCGGCGCCAACGTCGTCGTCCGCCGCTACGTCGGTGGCGACGGCAACGGCGCCCAACAACGCAGCGAGACCGATCGCTTGAGCCTGACCGACGGCGACAACGAATTCGTCTCGTGCGGCGTCACGCCCGCCGACGTGCCCGAGCTGCTGCGCTCGTTCCTCGACGACGATCAGCCGCTCGTGCGCCTGTCGCGCGCGGTGAAAGAGGCCGACCAGCCGCCGCGCTCGACCATCGAGGCCCGCATGCGCGCGCTGCGCGAGAAACGCCGCGGCACCGGCCGCTGACAGCACGCGATGCACCACACCCTCGATCATGGCTCCAAGAACCGTCTGACGCTCCATGACGTCGATCGCTTCGCCGGCGACACCCTCTTCGACAAGATCGCCCGCGCCGTCTGCCGCGCCGAAGTGCTCCCCCGCAAAGAGCTCTACGAGTCGTGGGAGGTCGCGCGCCGCCTCCACCGCCTCACGCGCGGCCGGCCGAACAACGCCGGGGGCTCCCTGTCCTCCGGGGTGGCGCAGGCCTCCGCGCCTGCGCGTGTCGTCGACCTCTGCTGCGGCCACGGACTGCTCGGCGCCATCCTGCTGATCCTCGACCGCTCGATCCCCGCCGGGCAGGGCATCGACCGCGCACCGCCGCCGTCGTCGTCGAAGCTGCTGGCAGAGCTGCACAAAGACTTCGCCTTCTCCTACGACGTCAACGCCGGCGCCATCGAAGACGTCGTCGTCAGCGCCAACGACGTCGTCGTCAGCGCCCACGCCTGCGGCGGCCTCAGCGACGTCGTCTTAGACAAAGCCATCGCCGTCGGCGCCACCGTCGCCGTCCTGCCCTGCTGCCACCTGCTGCCGCACCGCTCAGAGAAACCCCACCCGCTCAGCGGCTGGATCGACGGCGCCCTCGCCATCGACGTCGACCGCGCCGCCCGCGCCGCCACCGCCGGCTACGACGTCGTCACGCAGACGATCGACGCGTCGATCACGCCGAAGAACCGGCTGCTGATCGCGCTGCCGCCTCGCTGACGGCCGCGGTAAAGACGCCGTCATGCTGACCCGCAAGAAGAAGCTGATCTTGAACGACGCCACGCTGCGCGACGGCATGCACGCCCTCGCGCACCAATACACCGTCGATCAAATGGTCGCGATCGCGAAGAAAGTCGATGAAGCAAAGATCGACATCATCGAGGTCTCGCACGGCGACGGATTAAACGGTAACTCGTTCACCTACGGCTTCTCTCGTCACACAGAAGAAGAGTACCTGCGCGCGGTCAAAGCCGTCCTCAAGCACAGCAAGCTCGCGGCCCTGCTCTTGCCGGGCATCGGCACCACCAAAGAGATCCAGCTCGCCAAGGCCTGCGGCGTCGACACCCTGCGCATCGCCACGCACTGCACCGAGGCCGACATCGCCAACGAGCACATCGAGACCGCCCGCCACGAAGGATTCGACGTCGCCACCTTCTTGATGATGGCGCACATGACGACGACGGCGAACCTGGTGAAGCAGGCGCAGATCATGGAAAAGGCGGGCGCCCACTGTGTCTACGTCGTCGACTCCGCCGGCGCGATGCTGATGGACGAAGCCAAAGAAAAGGTCACGGCGCTCAAGAATTCACTGCAATGTGAAGTCGGCTTCCACAACCACGACAACCTCGGCCTCGGCGTCGCCAACTCCATCGTCGCGATCGAAGCCGGCGTCGACCGCGTCGACGGCAGCGTCGCCGGCATGGGCGCAGGCGCTGGCAACTGCCGCCTCGAGGTCTTGGTCGCCGTGCTGCAACGAATGGGCATCGAGACCGGCGCTTTGCTCTATCCTTTGATCGAGTGCGCCGACGAGCTCGTGCGGCCGATGCAGGCCGACCGCCCCGTGCAGATCGACGGCAACGCGCTGATGATGGGCTTCGCCGGCGTCTACTCGTCGTTTCTCTTGCACACCGAGCGCGCGGCCAAGCGCTTCAACGTCGACGCCAGAGACATCCTCGTCGAGGTCGGCCGACGCAAGCTGGTGGGCGGACAAGAAGACCTCATCGTCGACGTCGCCCTCGACCTGCAGAAGCAAAACCA
>JANNAY010000751.1:0-4138 GCA_031384945.1 Deltaproteobacteria bacterium | reverse complement strand
GACGCCGGTGCGAAGCAAAAAAGACTTCAAGTCCACACAGAACAAAGACACCTCAGCGTAGAGGCCGACAGAGCCGTTCGGGGCCGTCCACCGCATGCACCAGTTGCCCTCTTTGTCCGGACCCTCGTCGACACGTGTGTGGCCACCGAGCTTCAACCCGCGCACCTGATCGTTCTTGATGTGGCCGAGCAGCGGCGCCAGACCGAGGTTGGTCACCGGATGGTTGGTGTCGATGCGTGTGATCGAATTGTCGATCTTGAACCACACGCCGAAGAGGCCGAGCAGCCCCGACTCTTTGACGTAGAGCTCGTCGTTCTTGAGCGCGGCGTTGTACAGAAACCGCCGGCCGGTGTTGGGGCCGGCCTTGACCTCGGCGACGACGGCGAAGGTCGGCGCCTGGCGAACCAGCAGCTCGATCGTCTGCGTGCCGCTCATGGTGCCGTTGATGCGCTCGTTCTTCTTGAAGCGCACGCGGTACGTGCCCAGCGCCGCCGCCGCCGCCTGCTCTCGCTGCAAGAGCGTGACGTCATCGATCCCCTCGAGCGCCGCGGGCCGCGCCAACGCAGGCGGAACAGGCGCAGGCACGTCGGCCGCGAGCAGCGAGAGAACAGCGAGGGCGATCATTGTTTGTGGAGCCAGCGCTCGAAGCGCGCCTGCATCTTCATGCTGCCGTCGAGAAAGCGCTGCGGCGACAGACGCTTCAACCGCCAGACGCTGCGGGCATCGCGCATCGGCAAGATGTGCAACCGGCCCTTCTCCATCGAGCGGATCGTCGACGACGCGACCTGCTCGGCGGTCACCTTTGATTGCTTGAAGAACGCCTCGGCCTTTTTGCGCGACGCGGCGGTCGGCGCGCGAAACGAGTCCATCAGGTTGGTGGCAAAGAAGGTCGGACACAGCACGCTGACGCCGACACCTTTGGGCCCGAGCTCGCCGTACAGCGTCTCAGACAGCGCGATGACGGCAGCTTTGGTGGTGTTGTAGGCGCCCATCTCGGGCAGCGTGGCGATGCCGGCGGCGCTGGCGACGTTCAGCAGATGACCTCGACCACGGGCCTTCAGCTTCGGGGCAAAGACATGACAGCCATGGATGACGCCCCAGAGGTTGATGTCCATGATGAACTTCCAGTCCTCGAGGCTGGTCTCGCCCATGGCGCCGGCGACGGCGACGCCGGCGTTGTTGACGACGACGTCGATGTCGCCGGCGTCGGCGGCGACTTTGGCGAATTCGCCGGCGTCTCTAACGTCGAGCACGGCAGCGTGGCCGTCGCCGCCAGCGGCGCGTACGAGAGCGACGGTCTCGTCGGCGCGGACTTTGTCGACGTCGGTGGCGACGACGTAGGCGCCGCGTTCTTTGGCGAATTCGACGGCGAGGGCGCGGCCGAGGCCCGACCCTGCGCCGGTGATGAAGACGCGGGCGCGCTGCGGAATTTTCGTCATGTGAGGTCCAGATCGTCGACGTCGGCGCGTCGGGTGTCGTTGGCAAATTGAAAGGTGAAGCCCGGCCAGGCGGTGCCGTTGCGACCTTTGTCGTCGAGGTACCAGGAGCTGCAGCCCGAGGCCCAGACGGTCTTCTGCAGGCGCGGTTGCAGCTGGGCGTTCCACCGGGCCATCGCGTCGGCTTTGACGTCGAGCAGCTGCTTCTTTTCGCGATCGAGCAGGCGCAGTCCGTCGAGAATCAGGCGCATCTGCGACTCGATCATCAGGATCATCGACGAGTGGCCCAGACCCGTGTTGGGCCCCATCAAGATCGAGAGATTGGGAAAGCCAGCGACGTACGTGCCCTTGTAGGCGGCGATGCCGTCTCTCCACGTCTCGCGCAGCGTGACGCCGTGTTGGTTCGTGACCTCGAGGTCACCAAACGGCTGCGTGACGTGAAAGCCGGTGGCGTAGATGACGACGTCGACGGCGTGCTCGGCACCCGCAGCATCAACGAGAAAATTCTCGCCGAACGAGGCGACGCCGTGGTCGACGACGACGACGTTGTCGTGCTGCAGCGCCGGGTACCAATCGTTCGAGATCAACAGCCGCTTGCACCCGGCGGTGTAGTTCGGTCGCAGCCGCCTTCGCAGCGCGCGGTCGGCCACCTGCTTCTTCAGGTGCCAGCGGCCGATGCGCTCAAAGATCGCCATCAGTCGCTTGTCGACGACGAAGCCGACGGCGCGCGACTCAAACGTCAGGTACGTCTTCAGCCGCGACAGCGCCTGCACGCCGGGCACGCGCCGCCGCAAGGCCTGTTCGACGTCGCCATACTCACGGTCGAGCTTGGGCAAGACCCACGGCGCGGTTCGTTCAAACACCACGACCTTGCCGGCGGTCTTGCGAATCTCGGGCACGAACTGAATCGCGCTGGCGCCGCTGCCAACGACGGCGACGGTCTTGCCGGCGAGGTCGACGTCGTGGCGCCACTGCGCCGAGTGAAACGCGGGACCGGCAAAGCGTTCGGCGCCGGGCAACACCGGGATGTTCGGACGGTGCAGCGCGCCGATGCCAAAGACGATGTGACGGCCGCGAAAGCGCTGGCCCGACGTCGTCACGACGTTCCAGTGGGATCCATCGAAGGCAGCGCGGGCGACGCCGGCGTTGCAGACGACGTTCTCGACGACGCCGAAGCGGGCGGCGACGTCGTGCAAGTAGCCAAGGATCTCGCGTTGCGGGGCGAACGTGCGGCTCCACGTGTTCTTCGGGGCGAAGCTGTACGAGTAGAGATCTGACGGCACGTCGCAGGCGCAGCCGGGGTAGTCGTTGTCGCGCCAGGTGCCGCCGATCGAGCCCGCCCGCTCGAGCACCACGTACGAGATGCCCCGCTCTTGCAGCCGGGTCGCCATGCCGAGGCCCGAGAAGCCGGCGCCGACGATGACGACGTCGACCTCGCGGACCGCGTCGTCGTGGGGGGCGCTCATTGCAGCAGTCATCGGCGTGACGCTGGCACAACCGCGGGGGCAGAAAAGGCGTCCAAAGCACCGTTGGCGTCGAGACAAGGCGGCAGAAAGACCGCGAAACGCGGCGCCGCTTGCGCAACCCCGGTGTGGTTGGTGCATCTTCTCCGTCGTCGTTCGCGCTCACGCCCGCGGTGCACGCAAAAGAAGTCGGAGGACCGTTGTCCATGCTCTCCAAAGACGTTGAAATCGCGATTCGTGTCGCGCTCAACGACGCGCAGCGCCGTCAGCACGAATACGCCACCGTCGAGCACCTGACGTTCGCGTTGCTCTACGACGACGAGACCGCGACGGTGCTCAAGCACTGCGGCGCTGACGTCGCCAAGCTCAAGAGCGTCTTCGAGAAGTTTCTCGACGAAGAGGTCGAAAAACTCGAAGACCCCACCGTCGACGTCGCCCCGTCGCGCGGCTTTCAGCGTGTGGTGCAACGGGCCATCATGCACGTCGCTGGCGCCGGCAAGGCCGAGGTCAAGGGCTACAACATCCTCGTCGCCGTCTACGCCGAAGACGACTCACAAGCCGCGTTCTTGCTGAAGCAAGCCGGCGTCGATCGCCTCGACGTCGTCAGCTACATCTCGCACGGCGTGAGCAAGCTCGTCGGCAGCGACGACAAAGCCCCCGGAAGACGAGACGGAGACAAAGAAGGCGCTGGCGTCGGCGGCGGCGGCGACGACGACGAAGACGGCGCCATCGGCGGCGACCCCCTCGCCTCGTTCTGCGTCAACCTCTGCGTCGAGGCCAAAGAGGGTCGTCTCGATCCACTGGTGGGTCGCGAGAAAGAAATTCTCCGCACCATTCACATCTTGTGTCGCCGTCGAAAGAACAACCCGCTCTTCGTCGGCGAGAGCGGCGTCGGCAAGACGGCGCTGGCCGAAGGGTTGGCGCGCAAGATCGTCGCTGGCGAGGTGCCCGACGCGCTGAAAGACGCCGAGGTCTTCAGCCTCGACATGGGCTCGCTGCTCGCCGGCACGCGCTACCGCGGCGACTTCGAGAACCGCTTGAAGGCGGTGTTGAAGGCCCTCGAGAAGAAGCCCAAGGCGGTGCTCTTCATCGACGAGATCCACACCATCGTCGGCGCCGGCGCCACCAGCGGCGGCAGCATGGATGCCTCGAACCTGCTCAAGCCCGGCCTGCAGAGCGGCAAGCTGCGCTGCATGGGTTCGACGACGTACAAAGAATTTCGCCAGTACTTCGAGAAAG